>NZ_PSWK01000039.1:0-22375 GCF_002932735.1 Rathayibacter sp. AY1B7 | reverse complement strand
CCGAACGCGAAGTCGAGGGAGGGGGAGTAGTCGTCCGGATCGTCGAGCCGGCGGGTCTCGCGGTGGCCGGCCGTGCGGCGTGCCGGGACGGGCGGGGCCGGCGGGACCGGGACGGAGCCGTGCTGCTCGTCGGAGCCGGGGCCGGGACGGGTGCTGTCGTCACTCATGGCGCGAGTCTAGCCAGCACCCGGGCGGCGGCGGAGGGGTTCCGTCCGCTCACGCGGGCAGGTACCCGCCGTCGCGCAGGTCGCCCACGAAGGCCGTCCAGGCGAGGTAGGCGATCACCGCGAGGACGATCGCGAGGTAGCCCAGCACGAAACCGGCGACTGCGAGACCGCGTCCGCGCTGTCCGGAGCGTCGGGCCTGGGCGAAGCCGATGTGGCCGAGGACGATGGCGGCGGGCGCCAGCCCCAGCAGTCCGCACACCAGAGCCGCGACCGCGAGCGGATTCATCGGCGGGCGGCGGGGCGGGAGACCGGGGTAGGGATCGGCGGCGGCCGTCGGCGGCGGGTAGGCCGCCGACGGCTCGCCGAGCGGAGGGGCGAACGGCGCGGGCGCCGGTCCGGTCTGCGGTCCGGGCGCGGTGTCGTCGGTCACGGTGTCCTCCTGGTGGTGCGGGCGCCCCCGAGCCTCGGAGGCGTGTCGATCAGTACCCGGTCGAGGGCATGGTCGCCGCGATCGAGAAGAGCGCGACGAACGAGATGATGGTGATGATGATCGCGACGAAGCCGATGATGACGGCGGCGAGGGCGAGGCCACGGCCCTTCTCCCCCGTGCGCTTGATCTGCGACAGGGCGATGAAGCCCAGCACGATGCCCACGATGGAGACGAAGAACGAGGCGATGAAGCCGATGATCGCCAGGATGTTGTAGCGGTCGGACGCGGGCGTGTACGGAGTGGTCATGGAATCCCCCAGGGTCAGGAACGAGCGGATGCGGCCAAGAGTGGCAGTGGCACGATCCGCCTGTCAAAAAGCTGGACGGCGCTTGCGCGGCCCGGCCGCCGCCCGGTAGAGGCCTCAGCGGACCTGGATCTCGGTGACCGGGAGGGTCGAGTCGGCCCCGAAACCGAGCCCCGACGGCGGATGCCCCGCCTCGATCAGCTGCGCCGCCAGTGCGGCGATCATCGCGCCGTTGTCGGTGCAGAGCGAGAGCGCCGGGATCCGTAGGGTCACTCCCGCGGCCGCGCACCGCTCCTCCGCCAGCGCGCGCACCCGGGCGTTGGCGACCACGCCGCCGCCGAGCAGGAGGCGCGGCACGCCCCGGTCGCGGCAGGCGGCGAGCGCCTTCGTGAGCAGGACGTCGGCGACCGCCTCGCGGAAGCTCGCCGCGACGTCGCCCACATGCACCTCCTCCCCCGCGTCCTGGCGCTTCTCGACCCAGCGGGCGACCGCGGTCTTCAGCCCTGAGAACGAGAAGTCGTAGCGGTGGCGCTCGAGGTCCTTCGGCAGGCTGAGCCCGCGGGGGAAGCGGATCGCCTTCGGGTCCCCGTCCGCCGCCACCCGGTCGATCTGCGGTCCGCCCGGATAGGGCAGGCCCAGGACTCGCGCCACCTTGTCGAAGGCCTCGCCGGCGGCGTCGTCGATGGTCTCGCCGAGCAGCTCGACGTCCGACACCAGATCGCGCACGTGCAGGAGCGAAGTGTGCCCGCCCGAGACCAGCAGCGCGATCGTCGGCACCTCGACGGGGCTGCCCTCGCTGCCGTCTGCACGGAGGACATCGGCTCCCACGTGGCCGACGAGGTGGTTCACGGCGTAGAGCGGCAGGCCGAGCGAGACGGCGAGCGCCTTCGCCGCTCCGACGCCGACCATGAGCGCGCCCGAGAGTCCCGGTCCGCTGGTGACCGCGATCGCGTCCAGGTCGCCGAGCGCGACACCGGCCTCGGAGAGCGCCGCGTGCAGGGCGGGCTCGAGCGCCTCCAGGTGCGCCCGGGCGGCCACCTCAGGCACGACGCCGCCGTAGCGGGCGTGCTCCTCCATCGAGGAGGCGATGGTGTTCGAGAGAAGCGTCGTGCCGCGGACGATGCCGATCCCCGTCTCGTCGCAGCTGGTCTCGATGCCGAGGACGAGGGGTCCGGTGCTCACGGGGTCTCCTGGGTCGGGGTCGGCGGCCGGCGCATCACGATCGCGTCCACTCCGTCGGGCTGGTAGTAGGCGGGGCGGACGCCGATCTCCTCGAAGCCCTCCGAGCGGTAGAGGGTCTGCGCGGCGGGGTTGTCGGCGCGGACCTCGAGGAAGACCTCGCGGGCGCCGCGTTCGCCGGCCGCCTCGAGGAGCGCGCGCAGCAGTCGGCGGCCGAGGCCGGTGCGGCGGACCCGGGCGACGACCGCGATCGTCTGCACGTCGCCCTCGTGGGCGCCGACGGGGCAGAGGAGCCCGGCGTAGCCGACCACCTCGCCGTCCTGCTCGGCGACCAGGTACCGGGTGTGACGGCTCCGGATCTCCTCCGCCATCATCCCGCGCGACCAGGCGTCGCCGGCGAACTCGGACTCCTCGATCGCCATGACGGCGTCGAGGTCGTCCGGCTGCGCGTCGCGGAGCACGGCCTCGCTCATGCGGTCACCCGCTTGGGACCGGTCGACAGCGTGACGTCGGGCGAGCGGAGGTAGAGGGGCTCGTCCGCGGCACCGGGCCGACCGGCCGCGCGCAGGCGGGCGGCCACGACTCCGAGCTCGCCGGCGGAGACCGACTCGGCCTCCAGGCGCGGGAGCTCCGGATGCGGGAGGGCCGGCGGCTTGTCCAGGCCCGGGCCGGCGAGGCGGACGGGGAGTCCCTGATCGTCGAGCCCGTCGTAGGCGCTCCAGTACAGCTCGCGACGACGGGCGTCGGTGACGACGAGGAAGCCGGCGGCGCGCCCGTGCCGCAGCGCGGCGAGCGCGATCGCGTCGTGCGAGACCACGGGGAGGGTGGGGACGCCGCGGCCGAGCGCGAAAGCCCGGGCGGCGGCGATCCCGACCCGGAGGCCGGTGAAGGGGCCGGGGCCCATGCCCACGGCGACCGCCTCGATGCCCCCGGGAGCCACGTCGGCCGCCTCGAGCGCCTCCTGGATCAGCCGGCCGACCACCTCCGCGTGGCGCATGGTGTCGGTCTCGGTGCGCTCCGAGCGCACGGCGCCCGCGGAGTCGACGACGGCGACGGAGGTTCCGGAGGAGGTGTCGATCGCGAGGAGCACGCGTCCAGGGTACCCGCGGGCTCAGCTCCAGCCGGTGCCGCGGAAGCGGACGGTCCGCGGCTCGATCGGCTCCTCGCCCTCCTCGGCGTCGGAGCCGGCGGTCGGCCGCTCGATGACCACGTCGAGCCAGGACTCCGCGACGCCGTCCAGCATCCCGGCCCCCCACTCCACGACGATCACAGAGCGCGCCGGATCGAGGTCGAGGTCGTCGAGCTCGACCGGCGAGCCCACGCGGTAGGCGTCGACGTGCACGAGCGGCGGCCCGTCGTGCAGCGGCGGATGCGTCCGCGCGATCACGAAGGTGGGGCTCGTCACGGGACCCCGCACGTCGAGGCCCTCGCCGAGCCCGCGCGTGAAGGTCGTCTTGCCCGCGCCGAGCGGCCCGGTCAGCACCAGCAGGTCGCCGGCGCGCAGCACTCGGCCGAGCTCGCGGCCGAGCTCCGCCATGGCCTCCGGATCGGCGACCTCGACGACACGGTCCGCGAACCAGGAGCGCTCAGGCACGGCCGTCCGCCGCGCTCAGCAGCCGCCGCTGGACCCGCGGCCCGAGCCGGGTGACCAGCTCGTAGTTGATGGTGCCGCACCACCGCGCCCACTCGTCTACCGAGGGGACGCCGGTCGTCGGGTCGCCCCAGAGCGTCACCGGGTCGCCCGTCGCGACGCTCGCATCCCCCACGTCGACGACGAACTGGTCCATCGCGACCCGCCCGGCGATCCGGTGGCGGCGGCCGCCGATCGAGACCTCCGCGACGCCGGAGGCGCTCCGCGGGATGCCGTCCGCGTAGCCGAACGGCACGAGCGCGAGGGTCGTCCCGCCCTCGGCCCGCCAGGTGTAGTCGTAGCTCACGCCGGTCCCGTGGGGCACCCGGCGGACGCCGGCGACGCGGCCCTGCAGCGTCATCGCCGGGACGAGCCCGAGCTGGAGCGAGGTCTCGTCCTCGAACGGCGAGAGTCCGTAGAGGGCGATGCCGCTGCGCACCATGTCGAGGCGGGCCTCCGGGAGGCGCAGCGCCGCCGCCGTCGCCGCGAGGTGCAGGACCGGCGCCTGCACCCCGTGCGCCGCCAGCACGGCCTCGGCGCGGCGGAGGAGCGCGAGCTGGGCGAGGTCGTCCTCGCGCGAGGTGTTGGACAGGTGCGAGAACAGCCCGGTGAGGTGGACGGTGCCGCGAGCGCTGTGACGGGCGAGCGCCTCCGCCAGGTGCGGCCACTCCTCCTCCGCGGCGCCGTTGCGACTGAGGCCCGTGTCGACCTTGAGCTGCACGGCCGCGCGCACGCCGCGGTCCTCCGCCGACTGCGCGAGCGTGTCGAGCTGGTCGACCGAGGAGACGGCGACGTCGATCGAGTGCTCGAGCGCCGCGTCGAAGTCCTCGCCGGGGTCGTGCAGCCAGCAGAGGATCGGAGCGACGACGCCTGCCTCGCGCAGGGCCACGGCCTCCCGCAGCTCCGCGGTGCCGAGGGCGTCCGCGCCGCCGTCGAGCGCCGCCTGCGCCGCGGCCAGGGCACCGTGCCCGTAGCCGTTGGCCTTGACGACGGCCATCAGCCGGCGGGCGCCGGTGAGCTCGCGCAGACGCGCGGCGTTCGCCGCCATCGCGTCGACGTCGATCACCGCCTCTCGGTACGACGCGGGGACGCTCACGACTCTGCCACCACGAACGCGCAGGCCACGCCCGCGTCGTGCGTCATCGAGAGGTGCACGCGCGTGATCCCGCGCGCCTCCGCGGCCGCCCGGGCCGGGCCGTGCAGCGCGAAGGACGGATTCCCGTGCTCGTCCCGCTCGACGACCATGTCGTGCCAGCGGGCGCCCACGGAGTCGCCGAGCGCCTTGATCAGCGCCTCCTTGGCGGCGAAGCGGCCCGCCAGCGAGGCGACGGGGAGCGAGCGTTCGCTCTCGGCGAACAGCCGGTCGCGGAGCCGGGGCGTGCGCGTCAGCGAGCGCTCGAAGCGCGCGAGGTCCACGACGTCCACCCCGATCCCCACGATCACGGCTCGATCACTCGACCGTGACCGACTTGGCGAGATTGCGCGGCTGGTCGACGTCGAGGCCCTTGGCGGCGGCGAGCTCCATCGCGAACATCTGCAACGGGGTGACGGCGAGCAGCGGCTCGAACAGCGGGTCGGCGAGCGGGATCGGCACGACCTCGTCGGCGATCTGGATCGCGGCCGTGTCGCCCTGCTCCGCGATCGCGATGACGCGTGCGCCCCGGGCCTTGATCTCCTGGATGTTCGAGATCACCTTGCGCTGCAGCTCGTACGACTCGCTCGGGCTCGGCACGATCACGAAGACGACCTGGCCAGGCTCGATCAGTGCGATCGGGCCGTGCTTGAGCTCGCCCGCCGCGAAGCCCTCGGCGTGGATGTAGGCGAGCTCCTTGAGCTTCAGCGCGCCCTCGAGCGCCACCGGGTAGCCGACGTGGCGGCCGAGGAACAGCACCGCACGGGTGTCGGCCATCCAGCCGGCCAGCTGGGCGATGTCGTCGGAGGCGTCGAGCACGCGGGAGAGCTTCTCCGGGATCGCGGCGAGCTGAGCCGCCTGCGAGGCGACGAGCTCGGTGGAGGCGGCACCGCGCACCGCGGCCAGGTGCAGCCCGAAGAGGTAGAGCGCCGCGATCTGGGCGACGAAGGCCTTGGTCGAGGCGACCGCCACCTCCGGGCCCGCGTGCGTGTAGAGCACGGCGTCCGACTCGCGTGGGATCGTCGCGCCCTGGGTGTTGCAGACCGAGAGCGTCTTGGCGCCGTGCTCGCGGGCGTACTTGACCGCCATCAGCGTGTCCATCGTCTCACCGGACTGGCTGATCGAGACGACGAGGGTGCGCGGGGTGAGCACCGGGTCGCGGTAGCGGAACTCGTGGCTGAGCTCGACCTCGACGGGGACGCGCGCCCATTTCTCGATCGCGTACTTGGCGACCATGCCCGAGTAGGCGGCCGTGCCGCAGGCGATGATCGTGATGCGGTCGATCTCCGTCAGCACCGGACCGAGCGCGTCGAGCTCGGGCAGCGTGATCGCGCCCTCGTGGATGCGGCCGCGGAGCGTGTTCGCGACGGCCTCGGGGCCCTCGGTGATCTCCTTCGCCATGAAGCTCGACCAGCCGCCCTTCTCGGACGCCGACGCGTCCCAGGCGATCTCGAACGGCTCGGTCTCGACGGGGTTGCCGAAGAAGTCGGTCACCGTGACGAGCTCCGGGGTGATCGTGACGATCTGGTCCTGGCCGATGGCGACCGCGCGGCGGGTGAACTCGACGAACGCCGCGACGTCGGAGCCGAGGAAGTTCTCCCCGTCGCCCAGGCCGATCACGAGCGGCGAGTTGCGGCGCGCGCCGACGACCACGCCGGGCTGGTCCTGGTGCAGGGCGAGCAGGGTGAACGCGCCCTCGAGGTGCGCGACGACGGCCTGGAAGGCGAGCACGAGGTCGCCGGTGCGGCGGTACTCGCGGGCGATCAGGTGCGCGGCGACCTCGGTGTCGGTCTCGCTCTCGAAGACGGCGCCCTCGGCGAGCAGCTGCTCCTTGAGCGGCTGGAAGTTCTCGATGATGCCGTTGTGGATGACGGCGAGCCTGCCCTCGTCCGCGAGGTGGGGGTGGGCGTTGCGGTCGGTCGGGCCGCCGTGCGTCGCCCAGCGGGTGTGGCCGATGCCCGTGGTGCCCTCGGCCAGCGGGTGCGCTTCGAGGTCGTCGACGAGGACGCTGAGCTTGCCCGAGCGCTTGCGGCTGTCGAGCTGCCCGTCGGCGTCGATCACGGCCACGCCGGCCGAGTCGTAGCCGCGGTACTCCAGACGCTTCAGGCCCCCGAGCAGCACGGCCAGGCTGTCGCGCTCACCGACGTATCCAACGATTCCACACATGCGCTCGATTCTAAGCGGCGCGGAGGCGCCTCCCGCGGCGTCGGGCACCCGGCGGGGCGGACGCTAGGATCGGTCCCCATGCCGTCGTCTCCTCGCGATCCCGCACGCGACGCGCACCCCTCCCCCTTCGTCGAGATCGTCCGCTCCGACTGGGCCGAGCTCGCCCGCACCACGGAGCTGCCGCTAACGGAGACCGAGGTCGTGCAGCTGCGGGGGCTGGGCGACCGGCTGAGCCTCTCCGAGGTCGCGGAGGTCTACCTGCCGCTCTCGCGCCTGCTGAGCCTGTACGCCGGTGGCGCGCGGCACCTGCACCGCGCGACGAGCACGTTCCTCGGGGAGCGCGCGCAGCCGACTCCGTTCGTGATCGGCGTCGCGGGGTCGGTCGCGGTGGGCAAGTCGACGATCGCGCGCCTGCTGCGGGAGCTGCTCGCCCGCTGGGAGGACACGCCCCGCGTCGAGCTGGTGACCACCGACGGCTTCCTGCTGCCCAACCGCGAGCTGGAGCGCCGCGGTCTGATGAGCCGCAAGGGCTTCCCCGAGTCGTACGACCGGCGGGCGCTGCTGCGCTTCGTCTCGGAGGTGAAGGGCGGGGCCGCGGAGGTGCGCGCGCCGTTCTACTCGCACCTCTCCTACGACATCGTCCCCGACGCCGAGATCGTCGTGCGGCGGCCGGACGTGCTGATCGTCGAGGGCCTGAACGTGCTGCAGCCGCCGGTGCCCGGTCACGGCCTGGCGGTCAGCGACCTGTTCGACTTCACCGTCTACGTCGACGCCCGGACCAGCGACATCGCGCGCTGGTACGAGGAGCGCTTCCTCACCCTGCAGCAGGGCGCGTTCGCGAATCCGAACTCCTACTTCCACCGCTACGCGGCGCTCAGCCCGGACGAGGCCCGTGAGCGCGCGCGGAGCATCTGGGCCGCGATCAACGAGCCGAACCTGCTGCAGAACGTGCGCCCCACCCGCTCCCGCGCGAGCCTGGTCCTCCGCAAGCAGGCCGACCACACGGTCTCCTCGGTCCTCCTCCGCAAGATCTGACCGCGCCCCCGGTCGCTGTTCGCCGCCGCGCGCACCGCGCAGCCACCGACGTCGAACCCCTTCACCGCACGATCGGCGCAGGCTCGCCGCCACCCACGAGCCGTCAGCGTGAATCGCGTGCCAAGCGATTCACGCGCGGCGAACGCGACCCGCTCCACCCAGCGCGACCACCTCGACAAGCCGACCGCGAGGGGCCGCGCAGGGAGCGGCCCCGCAACGAACACCGCCGCGTGCCAAGCGATTCCCACGCGGCGAACGCGCCCCGCTCCACCCATCGTGACCACCTCTCCAAGCCGACCGCGAGGAGCCGCGCAGGGAGCGGCCCAACCCACGAGCCGTCGTGGGAATCGCGTGCCAAGCGATTCACCCGCGGCGAACGCGCCCCGCTCCACCCATCGCAACCACCTCGCGAAGCCGACCGCGAGGGGCCGCGCAGGGAGCGGCCCCTAAACGAACACAGCCGTCGTGGGAATCGCGTGCCAAGCGATTCACCCGCGGCGAACGCGCCCCGCTCCAGCCATCGCAACCACCTCGCGAATCCGACCGCGAGGGGCCGCGCAGGGAGCGGCCCCGCAACGAACACAGCCGCGTGCCAAGCGATTCACCCGCGGCGAACGCGCCCCGCTCCACCCATCGTGACCACCTCCCCAAGCCGACCGCGAGGAGCCGCGCAGGGAGCGGCCCAACCCACGAGCCGTCGTGGGAATCGCGTGCCAAGCGATTCCCGCGCGGCGAGCGCACCCCGCTCCACCCATCGCGACCACCTCTCCAGGCCGACCGCGAGGAGCCGCGCAGGGAGCGGCCCAACCCACGAGCCGTCGTGGGAATCGCGTGCCAAGCGATTCACCCGCGGCGAACGCACCCCGCTCCACCCATCGCGACCACCTCCCCAAGCCGACCGCGAGGAGCCGCGCAGGGAGCGGCTCCTTAAGAGCGCAGCCGCTCGAGCACGACCGCGGCGAGCGATTCGGCGAGGCGGTCGGCCGTCTCCTGCGTCTTCGCTTCGACCATGACGCGCACCATCGGCTCGGTGCCGGAGGGGCGCAGGAGCACGCGGCCGTCGCTGCCGAGCTCGGCGGTGGCGTCGGCGACGGCGGAGGCGATGACCTCGTCGTCGCGGACGCCCTCGCGGTCGACGCCGCGCACGTTGAGGAGGGTCTGCGGGAAGACGGACATGACGGCGGCCAGGTCGGCGATCGTGCGTCCGGTCCGGGCCATCTCGGCCGCGAGCTGGAGGCCGGTGAGCACCCCGTCGCCGGTGGTGGCGTAGCGGCTCATGATGACGTGGCCGGACTGCTCCCCGCCGAGCGAGTAGCCGCCGTCGTTCATCGCCTCGAGGACGTAGCGGTCGCCGACCGCGGTCTCGATGACGCGGATGCCGGCGTCGCGCATGGCGAGCTTGAGGCCGAGGTTGCTCATGACGGTGGCCACGAGGACGTCATCGCGCAGGGCGCCGCGGCGGGCCATGGCTGTCGCGAGGATCGCCATGATCTGGTCGCCGTCGACGATGCGGCCCTCGGCGTCCACTGCGAGGCAGCGGTCGGCGTCGCCGTCGTGGGCGATGCCGATGTCGGCGCCGGCCGCGCGGACGGCGTCGGCGACGTTGTCGAGGTGGGTGGAGCCCACTCCGTCGTTGATGTTGAGGCCGTCGGGGTCGTTGCCGATGACGGTGACGGTCGCTCCGGCGTCGGTGAACACTTGGGGCGAGATGCCGGCGGCGGCGCCGTGCGCGCAGTCGATGACCACGTTCAGGCCGTCGAGACGGGTGCCCTCGAGGGATCCGAGCAGGTGGAGGACGTAACGGTCCTCCGCGTCGGAGAAGCGGGTGATGCGGCCGACGTCGGCTCCGGTCGGCGTGAGCGGGGGGACTCCGAGGGCCGCTTCGATGCGGTTCTCGAGCTCGTCCGGGAGTTTGCGTCCGCCGGCGGCGAAGAACTTGATGCCGTTGTCGGCGGCGGGGTTGTGCGAGGCCGAGATCATCACGCCGAAGTCGGCGTTCTCGTCGGCGATGAGGTAGGCGGTGGCGGGCGTCGGGATGACGCCGGCGTCGAGCACGTCGACTCCAGCGCTCGCGAGACCCGCCGCGACCGCGGCTCCGATGAACTGACCGGAGATGCGGGGGTCGCGGGCGAGCACGGCGACGGGCCGACGGCCCTCGGCCCGGGCGGCCGCTCCGAGTACACGGGCGGCCGCCTGGGCGAGGCCGAGAGCCAGGTCGGCCGTGACCTCGCGATTCGCGAGACCACGGACGCCGTCTGTTCCGAACAGGCGCGGCATGGTGCGCAGTCCCTTCTCGAGCTGCTGGTCGTGCGGCCGTCAGGCCGCGTCGACTAGCGCTTCGAGAACTGGGACGCCTTGCGGGCCTTCTTGAGACCGGCCTTCTTGCGCTCGATGACGCGGGCGTCGCGGGTCAGGAAGCCCGCCTTCTTCAGGATCGCGCGGTTGTTCTCGCGGTCGATCTCGTTGAGGGCACGGGCGATGGCGAGGCGCAGCGCGCCGGCCTGACCGGAGGGGCCGCCGCCGGTGATCTTGGCGACCACGTCGTAGGAGCCGATCAGGTCGAGCACCTTGAAGGGGTCGGTGATCAGCTGCTGGTGCAGCTTGTTGGGGAAGTACTCCGCGAACTCGCGGGCGTTGACGGTCATGCCGCCGTTGCCGGGGACGAGGCGCACGCGGGCGATGGCCTGCTTGCGTCGGCCCACGGCTGCGCCGGAGACGTTGAGGACGGCGCGGGGCGTCGTGGACGCCTCGGTGGCCGGGCTTTCGGTGGAGTAGCTCTCGGGAGCCACGTCGATCTGGTCTGCGATCTTCGCCACGGTGTAGGTGATCCTTTGTCTTCGAAGTCTGGGGTGTCGGGGAGGGCCGGAGCCTACTGGGCGACCTGGGTGAAGGCGTACGCCTGCGGCTGCTGGGCCGCGTGGGGGTGCTCGGATCCCGTGTAGACCTTCAGCTTGCGCAGCTGGGCGCGGCCGAGGGAGTTCTTGGGGAGCATGCCGCGGATGGCCTTCTCGACGGCGCGGACCGGGTTCTTCTCGAGGAGCTCGGCGTACGTGGTGGCCGAGAGGCCGCCCGGGTAGCCGGAGTGGCGGTAGGCCTTCTTCTGAAGGAGCTTCTGGCCGGTGAGGGCGACCTTCTCCGCGTTGACGATGATGACGAAGTCGCCCATGTCCATGTGCGGCGCGAAGGTGGCCTTGTGCTTGCCGCGCAGGAGCGCCGCGGCGTGGGTGGCGAGACGGCCGAGCACGACGTCGGACGCGTCGATGACGATCCAGTCGTGCTGGACGTCAGCCGGCTTCGGAGAAAAAGTGCGAGTCACGTGAGTGCTGCTTTCTGGTCGGAGTGAGGTGTTCGTGGATCCCGCTCCGTGGCCGTTCGACCCGCGAGGGGGCCGAACCGATCCGGTGGAGGGCTCAACTTCGGGCGCTCGGCACACGGCCGAAAACACCAAGGGTCGACATTACAGCAAAGCCCCCGTGCGGCCAAGCACGGATCGTGGCGGCAGGGGCTCCGGCGGCGGGAGGTGCGACCCGAGCCGCCACGGGTCGCGGGGCGCGTTCGCGCGCCCTCGCCTCACTCCGAGTCCTCCGGGTCCGGCCCCTCGGTCCGCACGGTGCGCTTCGCCCGGGTGAGCAGGGCCCGCTCGGCGAGTGCGTCGTCCTCGGGGTAGTCGACCTCGCGGAGGATGAGGCCGCGGGCCGGCATCACCGCGAACGCGTTGGTCCGTCTGGCGGCGTCCCGGAGCAGCGGGACCGCCCCCGCCTCGAGCTTCCCGGCGCCGACCGCGACGCACGCCCCCACGAGGGCCCGCACCATGCTGTGGCAGAAGGCGTCCGCGCGCAGGTGGGCGTGCAGGACTCCGTCGGCGTCTCGCTCCCAGGTGAAGTCGAGCAGGCTCCGGATGGTGGTGGCCCCTACGCGGGCACGGCAGAACGACGCGTAGTCGTGCAGGCCCAGGAGCGAGCGGGCCGCGGCCGACATCGCGTCGAGGTCGAGGGAGTCGGTGATCCAGGTGGTGTACGTGCGGTCGAGCGGGTGGCGCATCGAGGAGGCGTCGGCCAGCCGGTACTCGTACCGCCGCCAGCGCGCCGAGAACCGCGCGTCGAACCCCTCCGGCGCCTCCGTCACCCGGTGCACCGAGACGTCGGTGTACTGCCCGAGGATCCCGCGGAGCCGCCGCTCCAGGATCGACGCGGGCGGGAACGGCTCCTCCCCCGGTCGGCGCCGGCCGGTGCTGATGCGGCCCCACTGCTCGGGGGTGAGGTCGACGTGGGCGACCTGGGCGCTGGCGTGCACGCCGACGTCGGTGCGCCCGGCGACCGTCACGGTCGGGTGCTGCTCGGAGCGCAGCACCAGGGCGAGCGACTCCTCGAGCACCCCCTGCACGGTGCGGAGGCCGGGCTGCTTGGCCCACCCGGAGAAGTGCGAGCCGTCGTAGGCCAGGTCGAGGCGGACGCGGTGCATCAGACGAGTCTAGAGCGCGCCGTGGTCGCGGCTCAGGCGACCGCGAGCGGGACGTCGACGGCCGCCAGGGCCGAGACCGCCTAGCCGACCAGCGTCGACTGCTCGCCGACCGAGGAGACGATCCGCGCCTCCCAGCCGCCTGCGAGCACGGCCAGCTCGGAGGGAGCGGAGGCGATGCCCTGCACCCCGTAGGCGGCCGTGCCCAGCGAGACCGGCACGGCGCCGAGCGCCTCGCCCGCACCGGTGAAGGTCTCGACGAGGGGCCCGCGGTGCAGCGTCAGCACGACGACCGGATCGCCGCCGTCGACGGCGTAGGAGCACGTGTCTTCCGCGGCGGTGATCGACACGGTGCCCGCCGTCGAGCCGGCCTCCTGCTCGACGAGGGAGGCGGGGAGAGCGGTCGCGCAGTCCACGCCCTCGCTCGACGGCACGGAGGGCACGGAGGGCACGGTCGGTGCGGCCGACGGTACCGGAGGCGTGCTCGCGAGGCCCGCCGACTCCGGCACGTCGATCACCTCGCCGGAGGCGCAGCCGCTCACTCCGCCGGCGAGTGCCAGGGCGAGGAGCGCCGCAGCAGCCGAGGAGGGCAGTCGCACAGGAGTCCTCCGAGGATCGTCGGGGCGGACCCCGGGAGCGCCGGTCGTGACGCGGCCGCACCCGACGAGCGCAGCCGTGCCATCGTAAGCGACGATTCGCGCCACTCGGCCCCGTGGAACGACGAGAGCCCCCCGCCCCGGAGGGGACGGAGGGCTCTCGGCAGAGGGGGCGTGACTACTTGGTCGCGCCGGTCTCCTCGACAGGAGCGTCCTGCGCGGCGTCCTCGACGGGAGCGTCCTGCACGGGCGCCTCCTCGACGGGGGTCTCCTCGGCAGTGGTCTCCTCGGCGGGGGCCTCGTCCACCGGAGCGGACACGGGCGCCGTGGCGGTGCGCGACTTCTTCGCCTTGGGCGTGACGGGCTCGAGGACGAGCTCGATCACGGCCATGGGCGCGTTGTCTCCCTTGCGGGGGCCGATCTTGGTGATGCGGGTGTAGCCGCCCTCGCGCTCGGCGACGAGCGGAGCGATCTCGGTGAAGAGCTCGTGGACGACCGACTTGTCGCCGATCGTCGCGAGGACGCGACGGCGGGCGTGCAGGTCGCCGCGCTTGGCGAAGGTCACCAGGCGCTCGGCGAGGGGACGAAGGCGCTTGGCCTTGGTCTCGGTCGTCTTGATGCTCTTGTGCGTGAACAGGGCCGCGGCCAGGTTCGCCAGCAGCAGGCGCTCGTGTGCGGGTCCGCCTCCGAGGCGGGGGCCCTTGGTGGGCTTGGGCATGGGTTTACTCCAGTACTAAAGGGGTGTCAGCAGGTCGGACGCGAGGAGCCGGGGCTCCGGAGCGGAGGACCTAGATGCTCTCGTCGTCGTAGCTGTAGAAGTGGGCGCCGTCGAACCCGGGGACCGAGTCCTTGAGCGACAGGCCGAGCTCCGTCAGCTTCTCCTTGACCTCATCCACCGACTTCTGACCGAAGTTGCGGATGTTCATGAGCTGCGTCTCCGAGAGGGCGACGAGCTCATTGACGTTGTTGATGCCCTCGCGCTTGAGGCAGTTGTAGCTGCGCACCGAGAGGTCGAGGTCCTCGATGGGCATGGACAGCTCGGTCGAGAGGACCGCGTCGACCGGCGCGGGGCCGATCTCGATGCCCTCGGCCGCGTTGTTCAGCTCGCGGGCGAGACCGAACAGCTCGGTCAGCGTGCGTCCGGCGGAGGCGATGGCGTCGCGCGGCGAGATCGCGGCCTTCGTCTCCACGTCCACGACCAGGCGGTCGAAGTCGGTGCGCTCGCCGGCACGGGTGGCCTCGACGCGGTAGGTGACCTTCAGCACGGGCGAGTAGATCGAGTCGACCGGGATCTGGCCGGCCTCGGAGAACTCGCTGCGGTTCTGGGTCGCCGAGACGTAGCCGCGGCCGCGCTCGATCGTGAGCTCGAGCTCGAACTTCGCCTTGTCGTTCAGCGTGGCGATGACGAGCTCCGGGTTGTGGATCTCGACACCGGCCGGAGCCGAGATGTCCGCGGCGGTGACCTGGCCGGCTCCCTGCTTGCGCAGGTAGGCGGTGATCGGCTCGTCGTGCTCGGAGGAGACGACGAGTCCCTTGATGTTCAGGATGATCTCGGTGACGTCCTCGCGGACGCCCGGGACGGTCGTGAACTCGTGCAGGACTCCGTCGATCCGGATGCTGGTGACAGCAGCGCCGGGGATGGAGGACAGCAGGGTGCGACGCAGCGAGTTGCCGAGCGTGTAGCCGAAGCCGGGCTCGAGGGGCTCGATGACGAAGCGGGAACGGAACTCCGAGATGTTCTCCTCGGTGAGCGTCGGACGCTGTGCGATAAGCACTGATGATTCCTTTCGATCACGTGTCCGCTATATGACACGTGCGTTTGCGAGGTGTGGAGTTGTGAAAGAAATGCGCGATCCGTCGGCCGGCCGCACTCCCCGCCCGGAGGCGGTTCGTGCGGCCGGCCGACGGCTGCGAGTGCTGCTTAGACGCGACGACGCTTGGGCGGGCGGCAGCCGTTGTGCGCCTGCGGGGTGACGTCGTTGATCGAGCCGACCTCGAGGCCTGCGGCCTGGAGCGAGCGGATCGCGGTCTCACGACCCGAGCCGGGGCCCTTCACGAAGACGTCCACCTTCTTCATGCCGTGCTCCTGAGCCTGGCGCGCGGCCGACTCGGCGGCGAGCTGGGCGGCGAACGGCGTCGACTTGCGCGAGCCCTTGAAGCCGACTCCACCGGACGAGGCCCAGCTGATGACGGCCCCGGAGGGGTCGGTGATCGAGACGATGGTGTTGTTGAACGTCGACTTGATGTGGGCCTGGCCCACAGCGATGTTCTTCTTCTCCTTGCGGCGCGGCTTGCGCGCGGCCGACTTGGGGGTAGCCAATTCTGTATCTCCTCTAGGTCCGTGTCGCCCGCGTTACTTGCGGCCGGCCTTCTTCTTGCCGGCGACGGTGCGCTTGGGTCCCTTGCGGGTGCGCGCGTTCGTCTTGGTGCGCTGTCCACGGACCGGGAGGCCGCGACGGTGGCGGAGGCCCTCGTACGAGCCGATCTCGACCTTGCGGCGGATGTCGGCGGCGACCTCGCGGCGGAGGTCGCCCTCCACCTTGTAGTTGCCCTCGATGTAGTCGCGAAGCGAGACGAGCTGGTCGTCGCTGAGGTCCTTGACGCGGATGTTGCCGTCGATCCCGGTGTCGCTCAGGGTCTTGAGCGCGCGAGTGCGGCCGACACCGTAGATGTAGGTCAGTGCGACCTCCACGCGCTTCTCGCGCGGGATGTCTACTCCTGCCAGACGTGCCATTGTGGCTTCTCCTGTGAGTGAGTGGAGGTGTGAAGCAGCACCGGTGCCTCGGCCTCCGACCGAAGGTGTCCTCGCCGTCCACCCCGGGGTCGCCGGGGTGCTGCGCGATTTCTGGTGCTGCGGGTGTGTTCAGTTGTGCAGTGGGGGCGGCACGCCGCCCCTGCGCTCCCTCGCGGAAGCAGCGGGACTAGCCCTGGCGCTGCTTGTGGCGGGGGTTGCTGCTGCAGATGACCATCACGTTGCCGTGGCGGCGGATGATCTTGCAGTGGTCGCAGATGCGCTTGACGCTGGGGTTGACCTTCATTGTTCTTGTCCTTGTTTTCGCTGGCGTCGTGCTCCCGGCGGATGCCGGGGCCGTTCCTTACAGGACACGCACGTCGCGAACGTCAGCGGAGCGAACGCCTACTTGTAGCGGTAGACGATCCGGCCGCGGGTCAGGTCGTAGGGGCTCAGCTCCACGATCACCCGGTCCTCGGGAAGGATCCGGATGTAGTGCTGACGCATCTTGCCCGAGATATGGGCGAGAACTTTGTGTCCGTTGGTCAGCTCCACGCGGAACATCGCGTTGGGGAGCGCCTCGACAACCGCACCTTCGATTTCGATGACACCGTCTTTTTTGGCCATAGCCTCACTGTCGTTCGGAAGTAGTGTGTGTACTGGTCGTGCGAATGTTTCCGCGACGATCCACCACCGGGCGAGAGCCCGGATCGGGGTTCGCGGGCATGCCGGAGCACGCGCAAAACACCAAGGGTCGATGCTACGCGAATCGCGGCCGTTCCGCCACCTCGGGCGTGTCGCCCCCTCCTCCGCCTCCGCGTCCGACGCGCGCCCCCTGCCGGGCCCCGCGTCCGCCGCCGCCTAGGCTGGCTCCGTCGAGCCGGAGGGAGAGCACATGGCGCGCACGACGAGGTCAGCGACCGCGAGGCGGAGCTGGTACTCGCACCCGGTGGTGACGATCCTGGCGGCGATCGCGGTCATCGCCCTGGTGCAGACCTTCTTCGTGAAGGTGTACACGGTGCCGACCGGCTCGATGGAGAACACCCTCCAGGGCGGCGGGTTCTTCGGCGACCGCATCCTGGTCGACCGCACCCTCGCCCTCCAGGGCGGGCCGGAGGAGGGGCAGATCGTCGTCTTCTCGCGCGACGCCGACTGGGGCGCGAGCGACGAGGCCGGCAGCCCCCTCTCCGAGATCGTGAAGACCTTCGGCGACGTCACCAGCATCGGCCCCTCCCACGAGGAGTTCCTCGTCAAGAGGCTGATCGCCGAGGGCGGCCACACCGTCTCCTGCTGCGACGCCGAGGGGCACGTGCTGGTCGACGGGAAGCCGCTGGACGAGTCCTACGTGTTCGAGGACTTCCCCTTCACCCCCGGGACCCTCGACTGCACGACGAGCCCCGCGTCCCTCCGCTGCTTCGACGAGTACACCGTCCCCGAGGGCTCCCTCTTCGTCCTGGGCGACCACCGGTCGAACTCCAACGACTCGCTCGGCGAGTGCCGCGGCGCCGGCGGGCCGATCGACACATGCGTGAAGACCGTGCCGATCGACAGGGTCACCGGACGCGTCTTCGCCGTGGCCTGGCCGCTCACCCGCTGGCGGCTGTTCTAGCGCTCCGCCCGAGCCGCCGCAGACGACGACGAGGTCCCCCGCGGGAAGCAGAGGACCTCGTCGTCGTTCACCGCCGTGCGGCCACGGGACTAGCCGCGGACGACCGCCACGACCCGGTCGAAGAGCGGATGCTCGGCCGTGAGGCCGGTGACCTCCGCCACGAACTCCTCCGGGGTGAGCGCGGCCAGCTTCTCGTGGAGCTCCACGCTCTGGGGGTCCTCGGGCACGTCGAAGCGCAGCGCGGCGCCGATCGCGGTGAGAAGGCCCTCCGGCGTGCGCCCGCGCTCGGCGAGCTCGGCCGCCGGTCCGATGAAGCGCTCGTGCCGCGACAGCTTCCGCAGCGGCTGGCGTCCCACCCGGTCGACCGTGTCGGTCAGGTACGGGTTGGCGAAGCGCTTCAGCGTCTTCTCGAGGTAGGCCTGCTGCTCCTCGTCGCTGAAGCCGTGCTTGGCCACGATGAGCGCCTTGGTATCCTCGAGCGCGGCCTTGACCGCGTCGTGCACCTCGGGCATCGCCAGCGCGTCGGAGAGCTTGTGCGCTCCGGCCGCGAAGCCGGTGTAGGCGGCCGTCGCGTGGCCGGTGTTCACCGTGAAGAGCTTCCGCTCGATGAAGGGCTCGAGGTCGTCGACCCAGGTCGCGCCCGGGATCTCCGGCTCGGTGCCCTCGAACGGAGTGCGGTCGACGACCCACTCGAAGAAGCTCTCCACCGTCACGTCCAGGCCCTGGCCCGGGTCCTGGTTCGGGACGATGCGGTCCACCGCGGTGTCGGCGAAGACGGCGCGGGTGCGCAGGCGCTCCCACTCGTCCGCGCCGAGGTTCGCGGCGACCTCGGTCTGCAGGAGGCGCGTGGCGTTGATCGCGTTCTCGCAGGCCATGACCGCCAGCCGCGGCGCCGACTCGTCGCGGGCCGCGAGGCCCTTCGCGATCACGGGGGCGACGAAGCGCAGGATGTTCGGGCCGACGGCCGTGGTGACGATGTCGGCGGCGGCGATCTCGCGGACGAGCGCCTCCTCGTCGGCGGCCGAGTCGATCGCGCGGAAGCGGTCGACGACGTGCGTGGCCGCCTCCTCCCCCACCTCGTGCACCTCGTAGCTGTCGGCAGCGCCGAGGCGGCCGATCAGCTCGGAGTTGACGTCGGCGAAGACGAGCTCGTAGCCGGCGCCGTGCAGGATCAGGCCGACGAAGCCGCGGCCGATGTTGCCGGCGCCGAAGTGGACGGCGGTGGGCATCAGGAGTTGACCTCGCCCAGCAGGCTGTAGAGCGACTGCGCGTCCGGGGCGTCGAGGAGCTTCTGCACCTCGTCCTCCTCCGAGAAGATGATCGCGATCTTGGAGAGGATCTCGAGGTGCTCGTTGTCGACGCCGGCGATGCCGACGACGAAGCGCACCTCGTTGCCGTCCCAGTCGATCGGCTGCGCATAGCGCACGAACGAGAGGGCGGAGGAGCGGATCTCGTCCTTCGCGTCGTTGGTGCCGTGCGGGATGGCGAGCAGGTTGCCCATGTAGGTCGAGACGGTCGCCTCGCGGGCGAGCATGGCCTCGTAGTAGGCGGGGGTGACCGCGCCGACGCCGACCAGCATGTCGGCGGCCTCCTTGATGGCGGCCTCCTTCGTGGTGGCGGTGCCGGAGGCGTCGATCTGTCCGATGGTGAGCACGTCGCTCATGGGGTGCGTCCTTCCGTGGAGGTGCTGACAGCGAGGGAACCCGCAGGGGCGAGCGGAGCGTGTCCGCCCTGTCGCACCCTACGGGTTCCCTCCGAATGGTTGGCGTACTACTTGCCGTGCTGCTCCGCGACCAGCGAGACGACCTCGTCGTACTTCGGGCTGTTCATGAAGTTGTCCACGGAGACGTGGATCGCGCCCGGGGTGCGCTGGCGGGCGCGCTCCGTGAGCTCGGCCTGGGTGATGACCAGGTCCACGTCGTCCTCGAGAGCGGCGATCGCCTTGTTGGTGACCGTGACGTCCTCGAAGCCCGCCTTCTTCATCTTGTTCCGCAGCACCGAGGCGCCCATCGCGGACGAGCCCATGCCGGCGTCGCAGGCGAAGACGATGTTCCGGACCTGGGTCGCGGTGGCCGTGGCCCCCGCGGTCGAGGCGCCGGCCGAGTCCTGCGGAGCGTTGGCGCCGCGGGCGTTGATGAGCGAGCCGACGGCGCTCTCCTTGCCCTTGTTCGCCTCGTTGGCGGCGACGGCGGCGGCGAGCTTGTCGTCGCCCTCCTGCTCCGCGGCCAGGTCGCGCTTGCGGCCGGACCGGATGATGACCGAGGCCACCAGGAACGACACGGCGGTCGCGAGGATCACCGAGAGGATGACGCCGAGGAAGCTGTCGTTCGCGGTCTGCAGGAGCACCGCGATGATCGAGCCGGGCGAGGCGGGGGCGCGGAGGCCGGAGTTGAACGCGACGTTCGTCGCGACACCGGTCGCACCGCCGAGGATGACGGCCGCGAGCAGCGCCGGCTTCATCAGCACGTACGGGAAGTAGATCTCGTGGATGCCGCCGATGAAGTGGATGATCGCCGCACCGGGAGCGGAGGCGCGGGCCGCGCCGACGCCGAAGAACGCGAAGGCCAGGAGCACGCCCATGCCGGGGCCGGGGTTGGCCTCGAGGAGGAAGAGGTAGGACTTGCCCGCCTCCTCCGCCTGCTGCACGCCCAGCGGCGTGAGGATGCCGTGGTTGATGGCGTTGTTCAGGAAGAGGATCTTCGCCGGCTCGATGAAGAGCGAGGTCAGCGGGAGCAGACCCGCGTTGACCAGGAACTCCACGCCCGCGCCGAGGGCGGTCGAGAGGCCGACCACGAGCGGCGCGACGCCCGCGAAGGCGAGGAGCGCGAGCAGGAGGCCGAGGATTCCGGCGGAGAAGTTGTTGACCAGCATCTCGAAGCCGGGCTTGATCTTGCCGTCCCAGATCGAGTCGACCTTCTTCATGAGCCACGCCGACAGCGGGCCCATGATCATGGCGCCGATGAACATCGGGATGCCGGCGCCGACGATGACGCCCATGGTCGCGATGGTGCCGACCACGCCTCCGCGGGCGCCGTAGACCATGCGGCCGCCGGTGTTCGCGATGAGGAGCGGGAGGAGGTAGGTGATCATCGGGGCGACGAGGCCGGTATTGACGACGTCGGGATCCGTGCTCCAGCCGCCGAACTGCTGGACCCAGGTGGCGTCGATGCCGAGGAGCGGGAGCCATCCGGTCTGGATGAAGAGGGCCGTGATGAAGCCCCAGGCGATGAAGGCCGCGATGTTCGGCATGACCATTCCCGAGAGGAAGGTGCCGAAGCGCTGGACGTGGACGCGCGCTCCACCGCGCGTCGACGTCGCTGACGTCGTTGTCATGTGGTGTGTTCTCCGATTTCTAGGGGCGGGCCGGCGGCTCGGCGAAGGACGTCCTCGACGCCCAGGCCCTGATGGCCGAGGACCCGTCCCTCGCGGACGACGTCAAGGCGCGGATCGCCGGGGGCAAGACCGCGGAGCGCGCCGTGCACGAGGCCTTCGCCGGCTTCCGCGACCTGCTCGTGGCGATGGGCGGCTACATGGCCGAGCGCGCGACCGACCTCGACGACGTCTCGCAGCGCGTCGTGGCGCACCTGCGCGGCGTCGCCGCTCCCGGCGTCCCCGAGTCGGACGAGCCGTTCGTGCTCGTCGCCCGCGACCTCGCTCCGGCCGACACGGCGCTGCTCGACCTCGAGAAGGTCCTCGGTCTGATCACCAGCGACGGAGGACCGACCTCGCACACGGCGATCCTCGCCCGGGAGAAGTCGATCACCGCCATCGTCGGCACCACCGGCGCCCTCGACCTGCGGGACGGCCAGCTCGTCATCCTCGACGCCACCTCCGGCGTCGTGACGGTGAACCCCTCGGACGCCGAGATCGGCGCCGCGAAGTCCTCGATCGCCGAGCGCGCCGAGATGCTCGCCGCACCGGTCGTTCCCGGCGCGCTGGCAGACGGCCACGCCGTGCCGCTGCTCGCGAACCTCGGCTCGGCCGACGGCGCTGCGAACGCGGTCGAGCTCGGCGCCGAGGGAGTGGGGCTGTTCCGCACCGAGTTCCTCTTCCTCGACGCGAAGGAGGCGCCCTCGGTCGCCGAGCAGGCGGAGCAGTACACGCGCCTGCTCGCTGCGTTCCCCGGCCGCAAGGTCGTCGTCCGCGCGCTCGACGCCGGCGCCGACAAGCCGCTGAGCTTCCTCAACGACGACCACGAGGAGAACCCGGCCCTCGGTCTCCGCGGACTGCGCGCCCTCCGTGCCAGCGAGCAGATCCTCCGCGACCAGCTCACCGCCCTCGCCCAGGCCGATGCCGCGACCGACGCCGACCTCTGGGTCATGGCGCCGATGGTCGCGACCGTGGACGAGACCCGCTACTTCACCTCGATGGCGCGGGAGCTCGGCATCCGCACCGCCGGAGTGATGGTGGAGGTCCCCTCCTCCGCCCTGCTCGCCGACCGCATCCTCGGAGTCGCGGACTTCGCCTCGATCGGCACCAACGACCTGACCCAGTACACGCTCGCCGCCGACCGCATGCTCGGCACGGTCTCGGCGTTCCAGGACCCGTGGCACCCGGCCGTGCTCCGCCTCGTCGGCGAGGTCGGCCGCGCGGGAGCGGCGCTGGGCAAGCCCGTCGGGATCTGCGGAGAAGCCGCCGCCGACCCGCTGCTCGCCGTGGTCCTCGTCGGCCTCGGCGCCACCACCCTCTCGATGTCGCCGTCGGCTCTCGCCGACGTCCGCGCCGAGCTGGCCGAGCACACCCTCGAGGACGCCAAGCGGTACGCGGAGCTCGCTCTCGCCGCCGACAGCGCCGCCGACGCCCGCTCCGCGGTCACCGAGGCGATCGCCGCCTCCTGATCCCGGATCACCAGCCCCACCTCCCTGCACCACCCCGCCACTCGGGAGCCGGGACGCCTCAGGAGCGTCCCGGCTCCCGAGTGGCGGGGTGGTGCAGGGA
>NZ_PSWK01000038.1:0-23680 GCF_002932735.1 Rathayibacter sp. AY1B7 | reverse complement strand
AAGCCGAGAGCGTGGGAGAGGGCGCCCGTGGGCGGTGCGGGGACGGCCTGCGGGGGCGCGACCGGAGCGGCCTCCGGGGTCGTCGCGTCGGCCGGTCCGCGGGGGAGGAGCCGATCGTCGGCTGCGCGGGCTCGACGGGGCCTGCGGAGGAGGGGCTCGAGGAGCGGCGGTCGGAGGCGCCGGATCCGGCACCGGGAGCGGAGGGGTCCGCAGTCGCCGCCGCATCCTCCGCGGGCGAGGCGGCGGTCGGCGTCGACACCGCTTCCGGGGCGGTCGTCGCCTCGGGCGCGAGTGCGGCGGAGGCGAACACCACGGAGAGCACGAGGGTCGTCGTCGGGACGAACGCGGCGAGAGCGCGGGTGGTGCGGGTCACGGACGGTCCAGTTCTGCGGGCTCTGCGATGCGCCCGCCTGTGATTACTACCAGGAGCGCGAAGTGCTCTGCACCCCCGCTTCCGGGTGGAGTGCCGCGGAGCGCGCCAGCGGGCTCGGCCATGCTCGTGCGCCCACCTCCTCGACGAGGCGGCGCTGAGCCGGATCGATCAGGCGACCGATCTCCTTCTCGGGGAGCGCCTGCGGGGGAGCGGCCGTTCCTTCCCGCCCGCGGAGATCGACGTGACGGCGCTCCCGCCCAGGCCCGGCACGTCCTTCGGCATCTGGAGCCCTGAGCCGCGCGCCTCGAGCCCGCACTCGCCCTGCGCCTCGGATGATGTGCCGCACATGCAGAGGAGGGAGCGCCCGCGGGCACTCCCTCCTCCGTCACGACCGGTCGACCGGCCGCCGTGCGCTCAGCAGACGCGGGCCGGGTAGCCCACCGTCTGCGCGAGGGTCTCGGAGCCCGCCGTGGCGGTCACCGTCACCTGGCCGCCCGGCATGCTCGCCAGGCGGGTGGTGAACGCGGCCGATCCGCTCGCACCCGCGGCCACCGCGGTGACCGTCTTCGAGCCGTACGCCGAGGCCATCGCGACGTCGATCGGAGCGGTGCCGCCGTTCTTGGCGAGGACCGTCAGCGCCGCCTTCCCGGCGACGCAGCGCGACGTCACGGTCACCGGCACCGTCAGCGCCGGGGCGGCCGCCTCGGGGACGACGATCTCGCCGATCTTGAGGAACGAGCCCGGCGTGGAGAAGGTCAGCTTCAGGCCGGTGGCCGAGACCGCCGCGAACGGGATCGTGGTCAGCGTGCCGTTCGCCGCCGGAGCGACGTTCTGCGCGGTGGTCGACTTCCAGGTGCCGTCCTCGGCGCGGTAGGCCACGCTCACCGACGCCAGGGTGCCCTCGGTGTTGGTGAAGGTGAGCCCGGCGACGCGGTGCGCCTCGGTGTTCGTCAGCGTGAACTCGGCGCTGCCGGCGAAGGTGCCGTCGGTCCAGGTCGACCAGGGGGTGCTCACGTTGCCGTCGCAGGCGTTCTTCGCGGGGAGGGTCGCGTACTTCGTCTGGCTGAACGACGCCGAGACCGCGGCTCCGGGGACGCGGCAGACGTTCGTCGGCGGCGCGGTGCCCCAGATCTGCACCTCCGAGACCGACTGCCACGTGTTCGCCGCGCTGGTGAGGTGCAGGCGGAGGCCCGTGGTGTCGGGCAGGGAGGACAGGTCGAGGATCGCCGTCGGGGCGGATCCGGTCGCGGCCTGGCTGAAGGTGGTGGCGACCGAGGAGGTCGTCCATGCGCCGTTCACCTGGTACTCGACCTCGATCCGCGAGGGCCAAGTGGCGGTCGCACCGTCCTTGTAGGTGCTGACCGTCACCGAGTCGAGGTTCTGCGCCGCGCCCCAGGAGAAGGAGAGGCGGCTGTCGCGCGGGTAGCCGGCCGAGGACCAGTCGTCCCAGCCCTTGCCCTTGACGTCGCCGTCGATGAGCTTGCCGGCGAGGTCCGTGCGGCTCGAGACCGCGACGGACGCTCCGGGAGCGAGGTTCGCGATGCCCGGCTCCGCCACCTCGATCGTGCGGGTGAAGCGGCGGCCGGAGGAGAATCCGGCGTCGGCGGCGAGCGTGCCCGTCACCTGCACCGTGCCGAGCTCGGCGGGGCCGGGGGCGGCCCAGGTCACGGCGACGTCGCGGGTCGAGCCGTTGCTCGCGACCGAGACCGTCGAGGGGAGCGCGGCGGCGATGTCGGCGCCGCGGCGGACCTGCTTCGGCAGACGGGCGTCCACGACCGACCAGACGCCCTCGCCGACCCCCTTGTCGTCCCAGTAGGAGAGGTTCCAGCCGGATCCCCAGCGCGCCGGGTCCTCCTGAGCCGGGTTCCGCATCTCGAGGCGGCCGTTCTCACCGACCGTCATCGGGAGCCAGACGTAGGTCGAGTCCGACTTGCCCTCGTTCCACCGGTCGCCCATGTAGACGTACTTCCCGGGAGCGAGCGTGAGGACGTTCGTCGACTGCGAGCCGAAGGTCGTCTTGCGGGAGTCGCCGATCGAGAGCAGGCCGTCGCCGCCCTCCGGGATCGCGTTGTAGGCGACGTTCTCGTCGGCGTCGCCCTTCTCGACTCCGCGGGTCCACGCGCCGAGGATCGAGTCGGCGGTGTAGTAGGTCTGCGGGTTCGGCGCCCAGCCGGTCGCTCCGGAGGCGATCGTGTAGTACTTGCCGCCGTTGGCGAAGATCGCGGGCGCCTCGAGGTGTCCGCACTCCTTCACGATCTGGAAGTCGGTGCCGCGCACCGGTGCTCCGGCCGCACCGTCGGCGAAGACGTAGGGGTACGTCCCGTCGGCCGAGTACTGGTTCGCGTCGAGGGTGTCGGTCGTGGTGGTCCGCTCGACGTTGGTGTAGTCGGCGTCCAGCTTCGCCACGTAGAGCGAGTAGTTCTCCTCGGAGGAGTAGGAGATGTACGCGGTGCCGTCCTCGTCCTGGAAGACGGTCATGTCCCGTGCCTGGCCAGGCACGGCGGAGGTGGTGCAGGACTTGTAGTCCGTGCGGTTGTAGAGGCGGTAGACGCCCTGGAGCGTGAAGGGCCCGGTCGGGCTGTCCGAGACGGCGACTCCCGCCATCGAGCGCGCATAGGTGCTGCCACCCGGGGTGATGCGGCCGTCGGAGTGCCACCACATGACCCACTTGCCGGTCTTCTCGTTGAAGAGGACCTTGGGGCGCTCGAAGATGGCGGTGTTCGGCGAGGCCTGCGTCGTGTCGAGGTGGTAGTCGAGCTCCGCGATGCGGTCGGCGCGAGGGGCTCCGGAGTCGTCGACGGTGTCGTAGAGCGCGTCGAAGTAAGGGGCCTCGAGGTCGGCCGGAGCCGAGACGCTGCGGAGCGCGGTTCCCTTGTTCTCCCAGTTGTGGCCGTCGGTGGAGCGGTAGACCGCGACTCCGGGGCTGTTCCAGTAGCCCTTCGTGCGGTCCTCGCCGTACCAGTACTGGACCTGCTGACCGCCCTCCTCGACGGTGACGATCTGGCCGCCGTGCGCCTGGATGTGGCGGCCGTCGGTGTCGTACCAGAAGGGCTGGAAGTAGCCGGCCGCGGTGCTGCCCGGGTCCTGGACCGCCGGGTAGTCGGTGTAGGTCACGGGCGTCGAGGTGCGCGGCACTTCGTCGTCGGGATCCGTGGCCACGGCGGCCGAGGCCGACTGCGCTCCTGTCCCCAGGAGTGCTGCGACGAGCAGCGCGGCCACCGCCGCGGCGGCCGTTCGTGGTCGAGACGTCATGCTGTGCTCCTTTGCACCGGGGACTTCGCGCATGTTCACGCAAACATCAGGCTTCCACGAGGCTCTGATGACGTCAACATCCTGATCGACCGACGGCCGGGCGTCGGACGGCCGCCCGGGCTCCGTCTTGGCCGCTCAGCGCTCCGGCGCGAACGCCCCGCCCGGGCCGAAGGCGAGCTCCGCGAACCGGCGGCCGATGAGCTCGTGCGCTTCCGGATCCGGGTGCAGGCCGTCCGGGAGCGGGAGCCGCTGGGCGTCGTCCGGCCCGTAGAGCGCGAGCCCGTCGAGCAGTCGCAGGTCCGGGTCGTCGGAGCGCGCGGCGACGACCTCGGCCAGCGCCTCGCGGACGATCCGCAGGGTCAGCCGTCCGTTCGTGGTGTCGCCCGGGTCGCCGGTCGCGACGAAGCGCGGCGCCCCGGTCGTGAAGGACGCGGGATCGACGTCGCCCGGCCCCGGCGTGTCCTCGTGGATCCCGCAGAAGAGCGGAGTGACGAGGAGCAGCGGCGTCGCGGGATGGCCCTCGCGGATCGTGTCGAGGAAGCCGTGCACCGCCGGCACGAAGGTGCGGCGGCGCATGCCGTCGAGGTTCACGAGGTTGATGCCGAGCGCGACACTGATCAGGTCGGCAGGAGTGTCCCGCATCACGCGAGCGGTGAAGGGGTCGACGAGTGCGCTCCCGCCGAAGCCGAGGTTCACCAGGCGGGCGCCGCTCGCCCGGGCGGCCACGGCCGGCCAGATGCCCGAGGGGCGCGCCGCGTTCGAGCCCTGGCTGATCGAACTGCCGTGGTGCAGCCAGACGGGGCCGGAGAGCGGCGCGGGTTCGAGCGGTGCGTCGGACCGCAGGGCCACGAGGTCCACCGCCTCGTTGTGCGGGAGGAGCAGCTCCACGCGAGACGGCCCGGCCGGGAGGTCGAGCCCGACCGTGTCGAGAGGTCCGGGGAGGAGGGCCCGGTCACCGGTCGCGAGGTCGAATTCGATCGCGTCGCCTCCGGTGAGCGCGTGGGAGGCGGTCATCTCGCCGTCGACGACCGCGTCGACTGCGCCGCGCGGCCGGGGCAGCCCCCGATAGGCGACCCGTGTCGCGTGCACGTCGAGCTCGATCCGTCGCGCCTCGGTGACGAAGGAGATCCGGACACCCGAGGGCTGCGCCTCCATCAGCAGGAGCTGCGCATCCGCATCGCGCTCGCGGACCGCGCGGGGGAGGCGGTGCGGCCGGACTCCGCGGGGCACCTCCTCCAGCTCGATCGCGCCGTGGACGAGCCGTTCGGTGAGGGGTGTGCTGATCATGCGGGGATGTCCTTCCGGCGGGTCCAGTGGCTGAAAAGAAAGTGCAGGCAGGCGAGGAGCTCGCTCCACGACTGCGCGGGGGTCGGGCTGCTGTGCGCGAAGCTCCCGAGCCGTTCGAGGGTGAGGAAGCCGTTCAGAGCGGCGCCCGTCACTCGGACGGCGTGCACCCGGTCCTCGGCGGGGATCGCGTAGCCGAGGAGGACCGCATCTGTGAGCTGCACGACGCGGCGGGCGGCCGGGGCGGCGACCGCGTCCGGCCCCGCAGTGCGCTGCAGCGACTCCCACAGGCCCGGCCGCTCGCGCGCGAAGGAGCGGTGGGCGTCGGCGAAGCCGTCCAGCGCCTCCCGGGCGGAGCGTCCGGCGATCGCGACGGCGATGCGGTCGGACAGCTCGTCGAGGGCCAGGACCGTGACGCCGTCGCGGAGTGCGGCGAGATCGCGGACGTGCGTGTAGAGGCTCGGCGTCTGCACCTCGAGCGAGCGGGCGACGGCGGCCAGGGTCACGGCGGCGAGACCATCGGCGTCGGCGATCGCGGCGGCGCGATCGATGACGGCGGAGCGGGTGAGGGAGCGACGGGGCACGCGTTGATCCTAATACCCCTAGGTTTTCACATATGGACATTCGGAAGCTCCGACGCCCGAACCGCGATCGCCCCCGAGCCGGAGGGCTCGAGGCGATCGAACGTGCGGTGCGGCCTAGCCGCCGACCGCCTGGCGAGCGCTATCGAGCCCGCTCAGTTCTTCCGGATATCGATCTCAGGGCTGCGAGGATCTCGCGCGCTCGAGGATGGCCGCGATCACGGCGGACTTCGCCTCGGCGTAGTCGTTCCCGTCCTCCCAGCGCCGGAGGAGGAGAGACGCCTTCGTGCTGCGGTAGAGCTCGCGGTCGGACGGGTCGGTGCGCAGCCGGTCGCGCAGGAGGAGGTACGCGTCGATCGCGGGATGACCCTCCTCGTAGATGTGGACGTGGGCGTCCCGTCCGGGCGTGCGGACGAGCCGGTGCCCGGGCTCGCGGGTGCGCAGGACGTAGCCGGCCTCGAGCAGCGGCGCGACGTGGTCCTCCTCCGCCGTGACGTCGGGCACGACGACCAGCACGTCGACGATCGGCTTCGCGGGCAGGCCCGGGACGGAGGTCGAGCCGATGTGCTCGACACGCACGCCCGGGACGGCCCCGAGGATGCGCCGCCGGTGCTCCTCGAACAGGGCGGACCACTCGGGGTCGTGCTCGTGCAGGGCGAGCTCGAGCGGCTCCGGTCCACCGACGAGCTCGACGGAGACGACGTCGGGGCGGCTGGGGGAGCGGTGCGGAGTCACCGGGTCATCCTGCCAGGGGTGCCGCAGGGCGGGTGCGGTTCACTGGAGCGGTGAGCACCCTCCTCGTCACCGCGCACCCCGACCGCGACTCCCTCACCGCCGCCCTCGCCCGGCGGCTGCGGGAGGAGCTCGGCCCCGACGGAGTGGAGACGGCCGACCTCGACGCCGAGGGCTTCGACCCGCGGTTCGGCGCGGCCGACCGGGACCGCTACCGCGGTGTCGGCCCGGTTCCCGACGACGTCCTCCGCGAGCAGCGCCGGCTCGACGGCGTCGACCACCTCGTGCTCGTCTTCCCCGTCTACTGGTGGTCGATGCCCGCGCTGCTGAAGGGCTGGATCGACCGCGTCTTCCTCGCCGGCTGGGCCTTCGACATCGACCCCGTCCACGGCACGCAGCGCAGGCTCGGCGCCCTGACCGTCCACCTCGTGCTCGTCGCGGGGGACTCCGCCGGGACCTACGAGCGGCACGGCTACGAGCAGGCGCTGCTGACGCAGATCCAGCACGGGATCATCGACTACTGCGGAGCCCGGCGCGGCGGGGCCGTCTTCGTCCACGAGTCCGAGCGCGAGGACGACGCGAGCCGCCGGGCGGCGGTCGAGGACGCGGTCGAGCGGACCGTGGAGGCGATCAGGGCTGATCCGCCTGCAGCGCTCCGGTGACGAGGGCCTGCACGAGGGTGTCGGCGTCGTAGTCCGGATCGTGGGCGGCGCCGATGCAGAGGTTGCCGATGCCCTTGAGGAGCATGTAGCCGCTGAGGCTCGACGCCGGGATCCGGGCGGGTCGTGCCGCCTCGAGCAGGTCGCCGCAGACGGGGACGAGCCGCTCCACGAAGTAGGCGTGCAGGGCGTCGGATCCGGCGCTGTCGCCCTGGAGCGCACCGGCGAGGCCGTGCTTGGTCACCAGGAGGTCGACGAAGTGGGCGACCCAGGCCCGGAGGGCGGCCTCCGGAGTCGCGCTGTCCGCGAGCAGCCGTGGGCCCGCCTCCGCGCAGGCCTCGACCTGGTGGCGGTAGACGGCGACCACGAGCTCCGAGCGGGTCGGGAAGTGCCGGTAGATCGTCCCCATGCCGACGCCGGCCTCCGCCGCGATCTCGCGGACCGGCGCGTCCACGCCGGAGGCCACGAACACCATCGCCGCGGCGGCGAGCAGAGCGTCGCGACTCGTCCGCGGTCGGCCGGGCGTGCGGGGCGCACGGTCGCTCATCGGTTCTCCTTGCTTTTCGGAGCGGCGCTCCGTAATGTCTCCGAGCGCAGCTCCACCACGTTCCGGAGCAGCGCTCCGCAATGTTCCGGAGCAGTGCTCCGACGATTGTGCCAGAGCGCCGCCCCCCAGGAAGGATCCTCGTGCCCACTCCGCTCCTCGACTCGTCGACCCCCGGTGAGCACCGCCCGATGCGCGCGGTCCGCACGGCCGAGCGCGACCCCTCTCGATCCGTCGCGAACGGCCCGTCGCCGAGGGGCGGACGGGCCGCTCGCGACGGATGAGCGGAGCGGGTCCTGCCGTCAGCGCGGGGCGCGCAGCCCGGCGAGCGGGCCGTCGTGCAGCGGCTCCGTCTCCCAGCGGACGCGGGCGGTGCGGTCGGGAGCGAGCTCGACGTGCAGGCGGTGCGGGGTCTCGAGGAACACGACGTCGACCAGCACGCTGTCGCCCGAGGGTCCGGCGCTCGCCGCGAACGGCCCGTCGACGGTCCAGGCTCCTGCGCCGGGCGTCACGGCGAAGCGCTCGTCGCCCTCGATCAGCGCGAGCGTCCAGCCGCCCTCGTCGGCCGTCACCTCGACGGCGTCGGGCCACGATCCGACCGGCGTGTAGCTCCCGGTCGCGGGGGAGGCGCCCTCGAGCGGGCGAAGGGCGAGCTCCGACAGCCGGTCGGCCAGCCGGGCGTCGGCCTCCGCCGTGGACCCGCGGCCGACGGCGGGGAGCAGGTGCTCCCAGGCGAGCGCGAGCAGCGTCTGCGTGTCCGAGGTCTGGCCGGTCAGCGCGATCACGAGCCCGTGCTCGGGCACGATCAGGCTGAACTGCCCGTACGCGCCGTCCGCGCGGTAGCCGTGCAGTGACCGCCAGAACTGGAAGCCATAGCCCTGCTGCCAGTCCGGTCCGCCGTCCTCGTGGGTCGGGACGTGCGCGCGGGACGCCTCGGCGACCCACTCCGGTGAGAGGATCCGCCGGTCGCCCCAGCGCCCCTCCTGCAGGTACAGCAGTCCGAGCGCAGCGGCCGCCTCGGTGGTGGCGTGCAGCCCGCTGTAGCCGAGCTCGCGCCCCGAGTCGTCGCGATGCCAGGCGACCTCGCCGATGCCGAGCGGATCGAGCAGGCGCGGGCGCAGGTAGTCGGTCAGCGACTGCCCGCTCACGCGCTGCACGATCGCGGCGGCGGCGAAGGTGCAGGGCTGGTTGTAGGCGAAGACGCTGCCCGGCTCCTGCTCCGGCGGGAGGAGGAGGAAGCCGCGCACCAGGTCGGCCGGGTCCGTCTCCTCGGCGCGGTCGATCGTCTCGGCGGAGTGGCCGCTCGCCATCGCGAGGACGTGGCGGACGCGGATCGCACGCGAGCGCGGGTCGGTGATCTCGTCGTCGAGCTCGGGGAAGTACGAGAGGACGGTGGCGTCCAGGTCGACCAGGCCCTCGGCGACCGCGAGGCCGACGGCGGTCGCGGTGAAGCTCTTGCTCAGCGAGTAGAAGAGGTGCAGCCGCTCGGCCGAGTACGGCGCCCACCAGCCCTCGGCGACGACGTCGCCGCCCTGCACGACCATCAGGCCGTGCAGCTCGACGCCGGGAGCGGCCTCGACCCCTTCGACGAAGGCCAGCACTCCCTCGGCGTCGACGGAGCGGGCGGACGGGGTGCTTCTCGGCAGTGAGCGCGTCATCCCCCGATGCTACGACCGGGGCGGCACCGCCTCCGCCCGGGGGCAGGAGGCGGCGCCGCCTAGGCGGTCGGCTCGGCGGGGAAGGGGCCGAGGCCGAGCAGGAAGCGGAGGATCGCGTCGGCCGGCACGCGCAGGGCGGGGCCGGAGCCGAGCTCCCACTCCGCGTCGGTCGGAGCGAGGGTGCGACCGCGGACGGCGGCGCGGATCGCGAGCGGCGCGCGCTGCAGGCGGTCCAGGGCTACCCCGCCGGTGATGCGGGAGGAGAGAGCGAGCGGCTCGGGGGAGAGCGCGAGCTCGACGCGGACGACCTCGACCAGCTCAGTGACCGAGCGGGGACCCGCGCCGGCGCGGCGAGCGGAGGCGAGAGCGGCCAGGGCCGGGGCGATCTCGGCGGGAGGAGGAGGGGAGGAGGCCTCGCGGGCGCCCATCCGCGTCGCGAGGCGCTGGCCGGTGCTGCTCGAGAGCCGCACGACGAGCTCTCCGAGCAGGGCGTCCCGGGAGACGGCACTGGCCGCCTCGCCCTCCGTGGTGGAGGGGGAGGCGGCCAGGACGGCGAGGCGGTCGAGCCTCTCGGCGACGAGGGGGCGCCAGTCGTTGCTGACGCCCGTCTCGTCGACCGAGGGCCCGGTGCTCAGCGGCAGGAACCGCGACCAGTCGGGCACGACCGCAGGGCCTAGCGTCCGCCCGAGCGGCGCTTGTTGTAGACGTCGAAGGCGACCGCGAGCAGGAGCACGAGGCCCTTGACCGCCTGCTGCCACTCGATGCCGATGCCCATGATCGACATGCCGTTGTTCAGGACGCCGATGATGAGGCCACCGATGATCGCGCCGCCGATGGTGCCGACGCCGCCCTGGACCGCCGCGCCGCCGATGAAGGCGGCCGAGATGGCCTCGAGCTCGAAGCCGTCGCCCGCCTTCGGGCCGGCGAGGTTGAGTCGTGCGGTGAAGACGAGGCCGGCCAGCGCCGCGAGGACGCCCATGTTGACGAACAGCCAGAAGGTGACGTTGCGGGTCTTGATGCCGGACAGCTCCGCGGCGTGCAGGTTGCCGCCGATCGCGTAGACGTGACGGCCGAAGACGGAGCGGTTCATGACCACGCCGTAGATCAGGACGAGCACGGCGAGCACGATCAGGGTGACCGGGATGCCCTTGAAGGTGGCCAGCGCGAAGGAGAAGGCCGCGATCACGACGGAGACGAGGACGAGCTTGGTGACGAACCAGGCGCCCGGCTCGACGCTCTGCGCGTACTTCTGGCGGCCACGGCGGGTGCGCACGGACTGCACGGCGAAGGCGACGATCGCGAGCGCGCCGATGACGAGCGACAGCGGGTCGAGGTCGGTCTCGCCGAACAGGTCGGTGAGGAAGCCGTTGCCCAGCGCGCGGTACTCGGTCGGGAAGGAGCCGATGTTCGCGTTGCCGAGGACGACGAGCGCCAGGCCGCGGAAGATCAGCATGCCCGCCAGCGTCACGATGAACGCCGGGATCCCGACGTAGGCGATCCAGAAGCCCTGCCACGCTCCGACCAGGGCGCCGATGAGGAGGGAGAGGACGATCGACAGCCACCACGGGAGACCCATGTTGACCGCGAAGACGCCCGAGATCGCTCCGACGAACGCCGCGACCGAGCCGACCGAGAGGTCGATGTGCCCGGCCACGATGACCATCACCATGCCGATGGCGAGGATCAGGATGTAGCCGTTCTGGACGATCAGGTTCGAGATGTTCTGGGGGCGGAGGAGGATTCCGCCGGTCATCACCTCGAACAGCAGCACCACCACGATGAGGGCGATGAAGATGCCGTTCTTGCCGAGGTCGCCCAGCACGTGGCTGAGGCGCTTCGTGAAGGCGTTCTCGGTGGGCTTCACCTGCGCACCGGCCGCGGTGGACGGTTCGTTCTGCAGATCGGTCATCGTTGCTTCTCCTGGGTCATGAGGGTGAGGACCGCCTCGGGCGTCGCCTCGGCGATGGGCAGCTCGCCCGTGATCCGGCCCTCCGACAGCGCGTAGACGCGGTCGCAGATGCCGAGCAGCTCCGGCAGCTCGGAGGAGATGACGATGATCCCCTTACCCTGCGCCGCGAGCCGGTTGATGATGGTGTAGATCTCGTACTTCGCACCCACGTCGATGCCGCGGGTGGGCTCGTCGAGGATGAGGACGTCCGGGTCGGAGTAGATCCACTTCGACAGGACGACCTTCTGCTGGTTGCCGCCGGAGAGCTTCCCGGTCTTGGCGAGCACGGTCGGCGACTTGATGTTCATGCTGCCGCGGTACTCGTTGGCGACCTCGAACTCGCGGTTGTCGTCGACGAGTCCGCCGCGGGCGACCTTGTCGAGCGACGCGAGCGAGATGTTCCGCTTGATGTCGTCGATGAGGTTGAGGCCGTAGTGCTTGCGGTCCTCGGTCGCGTAGGCGAGCCCGTGGGCGATCGCCTCCGAGACGTTGCGGATCTTGATCTCCTTGCCGGCCTTGAAGACCTGGCCGGAGATGCGGCTGCCGTAGGAGCGGCCGAAGAGGCTCATCGCGAACTCGGTGCGCCCGGCGCCCATGAGCCCGGCGATGCCGACGATCTCGCCGCGGTGCACCGTCAGGTTGACCTTGTCCACCATGACGCGGGTCGGGTCCTGGGGGTGGTGGGCCGTCCAGTCGACCACGCGCAGGATCTCCTCGCCGATGTGCGGCGTGTGGTCCGGGTAGCGGTGGTCGAGGTCGCGGCCGACCATGTCCTTGATGATGCGGTCCTCGGTGACGTCGTCGTGAGCGATCGTCTCGATGGTCTTGCCGTCGCGGATGACCGTGACGGTGTCCGCGATCTTCTTGATCTCGTTCAGCTTGTGGCTGATGATGATCGACGTGATGCCCTGCTCCTTGAGGTGCAGGATCAGGTCGAGCAGGTGGTCCGAGTCCTCGTCGTTCAGGGCCGCGGTGGGCTCGTCGAGGATGAGCAGCTTGACCCGCTTGGAGAGCGCCTTCGCGATCTCGACGAGCTGCTGCTTGCCGACTCCGATCTCCATGATCTTGGTGGTCGGGTTCTCGCGCAGACCCACGCGGGCCAGCAGCGCCGCCGCCTCCTGGTTGGTCTTGTTCCAGTCGATCAGGCCGCCGAAGCCGCGCACCTCGTTGCCGAGGAAGATGTTCTCCGCGATGGAGAGGTAGGGGCTGAGGGCCAGCTCCTGGTGGATGATGACGATGCCCTTCGCCTCCGAGTCGCGGATGCTGGCGAACTGCATCACCTCGTCCTCGAAGACGATGTCGCCCTCGTAGGTCCCGTGCGGGTAGACGCCCGACAGGACCTTCATCAGCGTCGACTTGCCGGCGCCGTTCTCCCCGCAGATCGCGTGGACTTCGCCGCGCTGTGCGTTGAGCGTGACGTCCTGGAGCGCCTTCACGCCCGGGAACGTCTTGGTGATGCCGCGCATCTCGAGGATGTTCGAGGTCACGCCGCCTCCCTTCCTTCGTAGTGGGGGAGGGCGCCCAGTGGGCGCCCTCCCGGGGTGTTCCTTCTCGGGTGAGGAGAGAGGACTAGCCGTTCACTTCCGCGTCGGTGTAGTAGCCGCCGTCGACGAGGACGGACTGGATCTGGTCCTTGGTGACGATGACCGGCTCGAGCAGGAAGGACGGGACGACCTTCTTGCCGTTGTCGTAGGTGTCGGTGTCGTTGACCTCGGGCTCGGTGCCCTCGAGCACGGCCTGGGCCATCTTCACGGCCTCCTTGGCGAGCTCGCGGGTGTCCTTGTAGATGGTCGCGTACTGCTCGCCGGCGATGATCGCCTTGACGGAGTCGAGCTCGGCGTCCTGACCGGTGATGATCGGGAAGTCGGAGCCGACGGTGTAGCCGGCGTCGGTCAGAGCCGAGATGATGCCGCGGCTGAGGCCGTCGTAGGGCGAGAGGACGCCCTGGACCTTGGAGCCGTCGGAGTACGTCTTGGTGAGGATGTCCTCCATGCGGCTCTGGGCGACCTCGCCGTCCCAGCGGAGCGTGGCGACGGTGTTGAAGTCGGTCTCGCCGGACTTCACGACGAGCGTCTTGTCGTCGATGTACGGCTGGAGGGTGTCCATCGCGCCGTTGAAGAAGAACGTGGCGTTGTTGTCGTCGGGGCTGCCGGCGAACAGCTCGACGTTGAACGGGCCGGCGGGGGCGTCGGCGGCCTTCGCGCCGGTGAGGTCGGTGAGACCGAGGCCCGCGAGGAGCGAGGTGGCCTGCTGGACGCCCACCTTGTAGTTGTCGAACGTGGCGTAGTAGTCCACGTTCTCGGAGTCGCGGATGAGGCGGTCGTAGGCGATGACGGGGATGTCGTTGGCCTTGGCCTCCTCGAGCACGCTCGTGAGGGTGGTGCCGTCGATCGAGGCGACGATCAGGGCCTTGGCGCCCTTGGTGATCATGTTCTCGAGCTGCGAGACCTGGGTAGGGATGTCGTCCTCGGCGTACTGCAGGTCGACCTGGTAGCCGGCCTCCTCGAGCTGCGACTTGACGTTGTTGCCGTCAGCGATCCAGCGCTCGGACGACTTGGTCGGCATCGCGACGCCGACGAGGCCGCCGTCGCCGGATCCCGAGCCCGAGCCGCCACCGGTTCCGGAGGAGCAGGCGGCGAGGGAGAGGATCATCGCTCCGCCGGCGATGCCGGCGATGAGAGCGCGCTTCATTGTGGTCACTGTGATTCCTTCGTCATTGAATGCAGTGGATGCAGGGCCGCCCTCGGGATCGGGGCGGAGATGTGATGCCATGTGAGCGATCACATTGCGTCATGCTAGACCCGACGGCGCCGTTCGTGTCAACGCGCACGTCTCGACTCGGTAACGGGACACCCGCGGCGCGTCGTCCGCTCTCGGAGCGTTGCTGTCAAGGGTCCCCGGCCCCGGAAGGGAGCCGGAGCCGTCGGCGTTGCGTCCAGCACTGTCGAAAGGACGCACACCATGACGAAGACCTGGTTCATCACCGGCGCCTCGAAGGGCTTCGGCCGCGAGTGGGCCGAGGCGGCGCTCGAGCGCGGCGACTCGGTCGCCGGGACCGCCCGCCGGATCGAGACCCTCGACGCCCTCGTCGAGGAGTACCCGGACACGTTCCTCCCGCTGACCCTCGACGTGACCGACCGCGCGGCCGGCTTCGCCGCTGTGCAGGCCGCGGCCGAGCGGTTCGGCCGGCTGGACGTCGTGATCAACAACGCCGGCTACGGGCACTTCGGCATGATCGAGGAGCTCACCGAGGAGGAGGTCCGCGCGCAGCTCGAGACCAACGTCTTCGGCGCCCTCTGGGTCACCCAGGCCGCGCTGCCGATCCTCCGCGAGCAGGGCTCGGGCCACATCGTCCAGGTGTCGAGCATCGGCGGCATCAGCGCGTTCCCCTCGATCGGCGCGTACCACGCGTCGAAGTGGGCGCTCGAGGGCTTCACCCAGTCGCTGGCCGCCGAGGTCGCCGGCTTCGGGATCCACGTGACCCTCGTCGAGCCCGGCGGGTACTCGACCGACTGGTCCGGTCCCTCCGCGTCGCGCAGCGAGCCGATCGCCGCGTACGACGAGGTCCGGGAGGCAGCGAGCCGACGCCCCTCCGCCGCTCAGCAGGGCGACCCGCGGGCCTCGCGCCTCGGGATCCTCGCGGTCGTGGACGCGGACGAGCCGCCGCTGCGGATCTTCTTCGGGCGCGCGCCACTGGGCATCGCGACGGCGGACTACGAGTCGCGCCTCGAGACCTGGAAGCGCTGGAACGACGTGTCGATCGCCGCTCACGGCGAGTGATCCCGGGCGGTCGCGGCGCGAGGGCGTCGCGGCCGCCGGTCAGCGCGAGGCGGTGACGCTCGCGCTCCGGGGGACGGCCGTGGATCCGCGGACGACCAGCTGCGGAGCGATCGGCGCCGCCTTCTCCGGCCGGTCGCCCTCGATCAGGCTGAGCAGCGCGGCCACGCACCGGCGTCCGAGCTCCACGAAGTCCTGGCGGACGCTGGTCAGCGGCGGCCAGTAGAACGCCGCCTCGGGGATGTCGTCGAAGCCGATGACGCTGACGTCCTCCGGCACGCGGACCCCGCGCTCGTGGAACGCGCTCATCAGTCCGAGCGCCATCTGGTCGTTCCCCGCGAACACCGCGGTGAAGTCGAGGAAGCGCGAGAGCTCGAGGCCCACGCGGTGGCCGCGCTCGGCGCTCCAGTCGCCGAGCAGCGGCGGGCGCAGCGGGATCGAGCGGTGGTCGAGCTCGGTGAGGTAGCCGCGCATCCGCGCCTCGGCCTCGATCCAGTCCTGCGGGCCGGCGAGGTGCACGATCTCGGTGTGCCCGAGGTTGATCAGGTGCCCGGTGGCGATGCGGGCGCCGGCCATCTGGTCGACGTAGAGCGCGTCGTCGCGGTCGTCCTCGCTCGTCTGCAGCGTCACGTGCGGGATGCGCAGCGCGACTCCGGACAGGATGTCGAAGACGCGGATCTGCGGGGCGACGACCACGAGGCCCTCGACCGCCTGGTTGAGCAGATGCCGGATCCCGGCCTGGATCGACGCGCCGTCGGTGCCGTCGACGTTGGCTGTGACGACGAGGTAGCCCGCGTCGCGCGCCGCCACCTCGATGGCCTGGATGCTGGAGGCCGGACCGTACTGCAGGCTCTGCGAGGACAGCACGCCGACGGTGCGGGTGCGGCTGGTGACCAGTGCCCGCGCGGCGAGGTTGGGGCGGTAGTCGAGCTCGGCCATGACCTCGAGCACGCGCTTCTTCGTCTCGGCGCGGAGGCTCGGGTGGTCGTTCAGGACCCGGGAGACGGTCTGGTGCGAGACGCCGGCCGCGCGGGCGACGTCGTAGATGCTCGGCGCCCGCGACGCGGGCTTGTCTTCCGGCATCGGGCACCGCGGCTCTCTGTGATCGGCGCCTCCGACGCAGGACCGGGGCGCCCTCACGGGCGGCTCGCCCGTCCGCGGGCGCGTGTGAGCACACTTTACGTCCCTCGGCGCGGGGCCCTGCACACCGACGGAACCTCGACGGCTCGGACGCGTGCCGCTCCCGGATCGGCCGGACGTTCCGGCACCGCTGGTGCGGGCGCGCCGGAACGACGCGATCCGCGCCTCCGCCCCGCGGTCGTCGCAGCGGGTGGTCGACGCGGTCGGGTCAGCCGTCGAAGACCTCGGCCGAGGCGAAGGCCGCATCGGAGCGGAGCACGGCGACGAGGTCCGCGGGACAGTCCTCGAAGGCCGTCCTCTCCGGACCGGGAGGCGTGTGCGCTCGGACGTCGACGACGGATCCCTGGGGCGCGACGGCGTCGGGCGATCACAGGCGCCACCCTGCGGTCCGGGGTACTTTCCCGCGTGTGAACGACAGCGACGAGAAGTTCGGGAGAGGCTGGCGCATCGATCTCGGCGAGCCGCCGGAGAGCGTGTCCGGCGATGTCGCCGACGCTCTCGATAAGGTGTCCGCGGAATTCGCGGCATTCCGGAGCGGGACTTCCGGCGAGGGCGGAGAAAGGGCCGCGGCCCTCCGCGGAGCCGCCCGACTCGGGGCCGGAGAGCACCGGCTCGCCGTCGCCTCGGGGCTGACGCGGGAAGGCGTCCGCGCCTTTCTCGCGGGGGGATGACAAGCCGTCGGAGAGGCGGTTCCCCCGTGCCTCGACAAGCCGGCGCCGAAAGAAGAGAAAGGCCTCGAGAAGGCGCGGCATCCGGAGAGATCGGAGACGACGAATGGACGACGAGGAGTGGGCTGGGTACCTTCTCGCGATGGAGCGCCGAGCACCGACGGATCAGGACGGCGCGACCGCGGAACGCCGTGACGCGATGGTGGCGGCCGTCCTGCGGGAGCTCGACGGGGTCGATCCGTACGGACTCGAGCCGGGTCGCGAGGACGGCGCTCCCCGCGACGAGTACGCGTCTGAGGCGGCCCCGATCGCGAGCATCCTCCTGCGCCGAGGACGGATCACCGGCGAGGAGCTCGACGCCGTCTGGCGGTTCTGGTTCGGCGAGCCGCTGAGCGCCCTGCTCGGCGACGGCTTCGCCCCGCTCCTGGCGCGGCTCGACCGGCTCGCTCCTCCCTCGGCGGAGGACTGACGGGCGTCGGGTTCCGGCGGCGGACCGGCCGCGATCGCGGCGTCCCGTATCGCTCCGCCCAGCTCCGCCCAGCTCCGCCCAGCTCCGCCTAGCTCCGCTCGCGGAAGAAGCGGATGAGCTCGCGCAGGGCCGGGAGCGTCGCGCTCTCGGCCTCGGCGTCGTCGAGGTCGTCGAAGGAGGTGCGGAGCCCGGCGGCGTCGGCGTCGGCGGCGGACTCGAACGCCATCGACCACTCCGGGAACAGCCGCTCCCGGATCGGCTCCTCGAGGAGGGTGCGCAGCTGCGCGTGGCGCTCGTCGGCGGCGATGACGGCCATCCGCTCGCGCAGGACCGCGTCCGGCCCCTCGAGCACCTGGAGGAATCGGCCGTCGCGGTGCAGGAGCATGCCGGTCAGGCCGAGGCGCTCGTTGTTCGCGCGGCACTGGGCGAGCAGCGCGGGGAGGTCGGCGTCCGTGAAGCCGGCGGAGGTGCGGCTGGAGTAGACGAGGGAGAGCATGGCGTCCGTTCCGGGTGGGGGAGGCGGGCGCCTCCGCTCCCAGTGGACCACCGACAGCGCCTCCCGCACGGCCACTTCCGCCGGCGGCGGCAGGCTGCTAGAGCTAGCCGACCGTGATCGGAGCGGCGGACGGACGGGTGCCCTGCCGCATCCAGACGAAGAAGCCGACCAGGGTGAACGCGCCGTAGAAGACGTACATCAGCCCCGACGCGTAGTAGCCGGCCGAGAACAGCAGCGGCACGCCGACCAGGTCGACGGCCACCCAGATGAGCCAGAACTCGGTCCAGCCCTTCGCCATGCCGTAGGTGGCGAGGACGGAGCCGACGAAGATCCACGCGTCGCTCCAGACCGGCTCGTAGGAGCCGAGCGCGCGGAACACGGGGGTCAGCACCGCGGTGCCGCCGACCATCCCGAGCACCAGCAGGCCGCGGGTGCGCCACGACGCCCAGCGCGGCTCGATCAAGGTGGTCGAGTCGTCGGGGCGGTGGGTCCACCGGTACCAGCCGTAGACGCTGACCAGGATGAACATCACCTGCCGCCCGGCCTGGCCGAGCAGGTTGACGGGGTTCGGAGTGCCGAACAGGGCGCCCATGAAGACCGTGAACAGCAGCACGTTGCCGATGAGGCCGACGGGCCAGGCCCAGACCTTCCTCCGCATCCCGCCGAGGGCGCTGAGGAGCCCGAAGACGTTGCCGATGACCTCCCGCCAGAGGACGGTCTGCTCGCCGATGACGATCTGCGCGTCGAACAGCCAGTGCACGAGGTCCACGAGGCCTTCTTCCTGAGTCGGGATGCCGGGTGGTGCAACCCTGCCCCATCCCGGGCCATTCCCGTCGCGGGCTGATGAGGGCGCCGCGCTCGAACCACGCTGGATCCCGCTCCGGGGCGGGGAGCGCGACCGGCGCCCCGCTGTGCCGCCGCGACCGTAGGCTGGCGGGATGACGTCCCGGGTGCGACTCCTGCTGGCCTCGTCGCACCCCGGGCCGACCGTGACGGTCACCGTGCTGGCGACCGTGATCGCGGCGGCGTCCGGGCATCCGCTCGGGCAGGTCGTGCTGGTGGCGCTCGCCGTGCTGCTCGGGCAGCTCTCGATCGGGCTCGCGAACGACTGGATCGACGCCGACCGCGACCGCGCGGTGGGGCGCACCGACAAGCCGGTCGCGCAGGGGCTGATCGGCGTGGGCGCCGTCCGCACCGCCGCACTGGGGACGGCCGCGGCCGCCGTGGTGCTCTCGCTGCTGCTCGGACCGGTCGCCGCGGTCGCGCACCTGGTGCTGGTCGCCGCGGGCTGGGCCTACGACGCGGGGCTCAAGCGCACGGTCTGGTCCGTCGTTCCCTTCGTGGTCGCCTTCGGGCTGCTGCCGGTGGTGGCGGTGCCGGCGGGCGACGGCCGGGTCCCCGCCTGGTGGGCGATCGCGACCGGCGCCGTGTTCGGCGTCGCGATCCACTGCACGAACGTGCTCCCCGACCTGGTCGACGACGAGGCCACCGGGGTCCGCGGCTTCCCGCACCGCCTCGGCCTGCGGCTCTCCGGAGTCGTCGCCTTCGGGTCGCTGGTGGTCGCCGCGCTGCTCGTGCTCGTCGGACAGCTCGTCGGCGACCAGCCGGTGCGCGGGACGGGCGTGGTGCTCGCGGTGATCGGGACCCTCGCGGTGGTCGTGCTCGCCGCGGCGGGCATCCGCCTGGTGCTGACCGGCCCGCCCACGCGCACCCTGTTCCGGCTGGTGATCGCGGCCTCGCTCGTGCTGGTGGTCGAGCTCGGGCTGGCGGGCGCGCGGCTGGTCGGCTGACCGGCCGCCCTCAGGACCAGCGCATCGCGTAGACGCGGGCGAGCAGGTCCGAGGTCGGCAGGGCGAGGGCGGTGCGGAGGAACGCCTCGCGGCCGCGGTGCGCGAGCGTGCCGAGCGGGCGTCCGAGCGCCATGTTCGCCTCCGCCTGCCGCGCCGCGCGCCGGGCCGCGGTGGTGCGCCGCCGGGCGAAGCCGGGCCAGGGGCCGGCCTCGCCGCAGCGCACGGCACCGGCCAGGAGCGGGGCGAGCTCGGCGGCGTCGAGCCAGCCGAGGTTCATGCCCTGCCCGCCGATCGGACTGATCTCGTGCGCGGCGTCGCCGATGAGCACGACGCGGCCGACGCCCATCAGCTCGGCCTCGCGGCGCCGCACCTGGAATCCGCTGAGCATCGTGCAGGTGTCCGGGTCGGCGTCGGCGCCCGTCCGGTCGCGGACAGCGGCGGCCAGGGCGCGCGCGGCCTCCTGGTCGGGTGCCTCCTCGGGCCGCCAGGCGGGGGCGCCGAGGGAGCGGTCGGGGCCGCTCAGGGCGACGTACCGGCGCCGACCGCCCGGGAGCGGGAAGGACTCCACCACTCCGGCCGGACCGACGTCGACCAGCGCGGTGCCGGTGAGACCGCCGGGCTCGGGGTCGGCGAAGTCGCCCATCACGTAGCGGTCCGGGTAGTCGCGGCCGGTGGTGCGGATCCCGAGCAGGTCGCGGACGGTGCTGCGGGCGCCGTCGGCTCCCACCACGAAGGCGGCGCGGACGGAGACCGGCTCGCCGCCCGGTCCGGTGCCGGTCGCCTCGACGGTGGAGCCGCGGCGGAGCAGGCCGGTCAGCGCGACCCCCGGGCGCAGCGCGTCCGGGGCCGCCGCCTCGAGGCGCTCGCGGAGGATCGCCTCGGTGCGGTGCTGGTCGAGGGTGACGACGTAGGGGTGCGTCGCGGAGGCGCGCGCGAACGAGAGCGTGCCGAGGGTGCGGCCCCGGCTGCGCGCGACGCCCTCGCGGACCCGGGTGGCCTCGGCCAGCACGGGAGCATCGGCGCCGATCGCGGCGAACGCGTCGAGCGTCGGCGGATGGATGCCGATCGCCCGCGAGCCGCGCGGCACCGAGGAGCGCCGCTCCCACACCTGCACGTCCACTCCGGCCCGCGCCAGGAGCGCGCCGAGCAGGAGTCCGACCGGACCGCCGCCGACCACGAGCACGTCCGTCTCCGCTGTCACGGGTCGAGCCTAGGGAGCGGCGGCGCGGCGGGCGAGGGGGTGCGCTCGACCGCCGCGCGTGCTCAGGGTGCGAGCGGAGGCGTCAGAGCGCGTCGACGGCGGCGAGGATCTCCTCGGTCTCCGTGCGCGTCGTGTAATCGACGTGCACGTCCGCCGTGCGGACGATCCGGTCGACGTCGACGACCAGGACGGTCGGATACGGGACGGCCGGGGTGTCGTCGGCGTTGCTGTCCTTCACGGCGAAGCCGAGCGCGGTGTGCGCCTCCTGCGCCTCGCCGCTGGGGGCGGTGACGATGCCGAGAGCGCTCGCGAGCGTGTTGCCGGGGTCGGAGACGACGGTGAAGCCCAGGTCGCCGTTCGCGACCGCCGCGCGCGATCCGTCGGGGGTCTGCGGGCTGATCGCGACGAGGGCGACTCCGCGCGACGCGAGCTCGGGGGCGAGGGTCTCGTTGTAGTGCTTGAGCGTGATGTTGCAGTACGGGCACCAGGCTCCGCGGTAGAAGACGAGGACGGCCGGGCCCGCGCCGAGGACGTCCGCGAGGTCGACGGTGTCGCCGTCGACGGTCACGACGGAGGCGGCGGGAAGCGCGTCGCCGGCGGTGACGGCTCCGCTCGGGGCGCCGGCGGCGACGAGGTCGTCGCGCTCGCCGGAGAAGACGGCGGCGAGCTCGGGGCCGACCGTCTCGTCGAAGCCGACGGTGAACTGGTCGAGCTGGGTGCGGACGGAGGTGCTGGTCATCGGAAGTCCTTCGGTCGTGACGGTCGTGGTCCCCCGTCCGGGAGCCTAGGCATGCAGGGGACCGGGCGCCGGGCGCCCGTCACGCGGCGTCACACGACGGCCGACGCGTGTCGGCCGGCGTGCGTGGGACCGGCCCCGTCGCTCCGTCACTCCGGGGCGACGACCAGCTCGCCGCCGGCGGAGCGCGAGACGCACGGCATGATCCAGCGGTCCTGTTCCTCGGGGGTCAGCACCAGGTCGCGCTGCTCCGCCCTCCCGCCGACGAGGCGCAGGCGGCAGGTGCCGCACGTGCCCGACTCGCAGGAGGAGTCGACGTCGATCCCGGAGGAGCGGAGCGCGGTGAGGAGCGAGCGGTCGGCCGGGACCTCCACGACGGCACCGGTCGGCTCCCAGACGGCGGCGAAGGGGACGGCCCGGTCGCCGACGGCGTCTACGCCCGCGAAGTCCTCGACGTGGATCCGGCTCGGGCGCCAGTGCATCGTGAGGGCGAGGACCTCGTCGATCAGCGCGGACGGACCGCAGCAGTAGATCCGGGCGTCGTCGTCGGGCTCGGCGACGAGCGGCCAGAGGTCGAGCCGGCCGTGGATCGCACTGTGGTGCACGAGGGAGCCGTCGGCGGAGAACTCGTCGAGCCACGCCGTGTCCCCGGGGGTGCGGCTGAGGTAGACGACCTGCACGGCCGAGCCCTGCGCCCGGAGCTCGGCGGCCATGGCGCGGATCGGGGTGACCCCGATCCCGCCGGCGATCAGGAGGTAGCGGGCGGCGGGCCGGAGGACGAAGGTGTTCGCGGGCGGCGCGGAGGAGAGGACGTCGCCGACGCGGACGTCGTCGTGGAGGCTCCGCGATCCGCCCCGACCCCCGGGCTCGCGGCGCACCGCGATCGCGTAGTGCGACGGCTCCGCGGATCCCGGCTCGACGAGGCTGTAGCTGCGGCGCTCGCCGGAGGGGGTCGTGAGCGTGAGGTGCGCGCCGGCGGAGTAGCCGGGCAGCGGGGCGCCGTCCTCGCTCCGAAGCACGAAGCGGGTGACGGCCGGGGTGAGCGCCTCGCGCTCGGCCACCACGAGCCGCAGCTCAGCCACGGAGCACCAGCTCGTCGCCCACACCGAGCGTGCCGCCGTCGAGGACCTCCGCGTAGACGCCGAGGAGCTCGTGGCCGTAGGTCTCGTGCAGCAGCCGGGGGACCGGCAGGTCGCGCCGACCGGTGCCCGGCTCGACCTCGGTCGCGGCGCACCGCTCGGTGGCCTTCGTGATCCGCAGCCGCAGCCCGCCCGCGGTGAGCTCGCGCCCGAGCAGCTCGAGCTCGCTCCACGCGGGCAGCCCCTCGAGGTGGATGTTCCCGCGGAACCGCAGCGGATCGACGCTCCGGCCGGTGCGCTCGGCGAGGTCGCGGACACTCGCCAGGTTGATCAGCGAGACGTACTCCATCTCGACATCGGAGTTGTGGGCCGTGTCGGTGTAGCGGCGCCCCGCGTCCTGGGCGATCACGGGCTCGACGCCGGGCGGCAGGTCGAGCACGCGGGCGGCGAAGGAGCGCAGTGCGGCCCGGCCGTCCTCCGCGCCGAGGTCGGCGGAGAGGACCCGGTGACCGCGGACGTCGACGGTGAGCACTCCGCTGTCGGGGTCGAGGTGCGTGGTCAGGCCGGCGAGGCGCGCCTCGGCGACGAGCACGAAGTACTCGCGCTTGGAGATGCCGTGCCGCATGCCGGGCCGGTAGGCGCCGCCGGGGCGGGCGAGGGCGATCGTGCGGTCGAAGGGGACGCCGCGGCCGGCGGTGAGCTCGACGCGGGGGAGCGGCTGCGGGGTCAGGCCCTTCACCGGGTAGACGAAGAGGCCGTCCACGCGTGTCGTCATGCCCCATCCTGGCGCATCGCCGGGAAGCCGGCAGGGCCGTCGCGGCGCAGCGGAGCGCGAGGAACGGACGCGGCGCCGTGCGGATCCTGCGAGGGCGGGCGGAGGGATCCGCTCCGGCGGGCCTCGTCAGTACTGGAGGGAGAGGCCGACCAGGGGCGGGACGACGAGCGCGCCCAGCTCGACGATCGCGACGCTCGCGCCGACGCCGAGCGTGACGGCCGAGAGCAGCCGGGCGCGGTCCTTCCGCGCGACGCCGATGACGCCGACGATCGCGGTCGCCGTCGCGAGCACGAGCATCGTGACCCCGAGGGCGGCGAAGAGCGCCCCGATCTGCGTGGTGTCGAAGCCGCCCTGGAACGCGAGGACCGGGATGGCCGTGGTGAGCGCGGTCCGCCCGATCTGCGCGAGGACGAGGACGATCGCGAGGACGAGGCCGACGATGCCGACGACGACCGGCGGGGCCGGGCCCGGGGATGATGGGCGCATGGGAACTCGTGGGGCCGGAGTGCTGTGGGTGG
>NZ_PSWK01000037.1:0-24817 GCF_002932735.1 Rathayibacter sp. AY1B7 | reverse complement strand
CGTGTGTGGCGGTGGGGTTCGGGTGAGCGGGTGCGTGTGTGGCGGTGGGGTTCGGGTGAGCGGGTGCGTGTGTGGCGGTGGGGTTCGCGTGAGCGGGTGGGTGTGTGGCGGTGGGGTTCGCGTGAGCGGGGGCGAGTGGCGGTGCGGTTCGCGTGAGCGGGTGCGTGAGGCGGTGCGGTTCGCGTGAGCGGGTGCGTGAGGCGGTGCGGTTCGCGTGAGCGGGTGCGTGTGGCGGTGCGGATCGGGTGAGCGGGGGCGGGTGTGGCGGTGCGGTTCGCGTGAGCGGGGGGCGTGTGGCGGTGCGTGTGGCGGGGTGTTGCGCCGGTGTCCTGCGCGCGCCGCCCCGAGGACGGCGGGGATGTGCGGCGTCGGCGGCGGCGATCCCTCCCTCCACAGGAGGGCCTCACGCCGGTTCTCCACGGATATGATGATCCGTCGCTTCCGTGTCGGTGGTCGCTGATTGAATACACGTATGACGATGATCAGCGGGTCGACAGCAGCGGAGGCGGTGCTCAGCGAGGTGCGTGCTCGCGGCGACCGGGCCGCGGCGCTGGCCCGTTCGGCGTCCCCGCTGCTCCTGGCCGCGGCCGAGGAGTTGCACGCCGGGCACCGGGCCGCACTCGAGCATCCGGAGTCGTTCGCCCGCGGCTCGGCGCCGCACGCGTCGAGCGACCTCGCCGAGCGGTCGATCCGCGCGGAGTTCGCGGTCGCCCTCGGAGTCTCCGAGCGGGTCGCCTCCCGCGAGCTCGACCACGCGCGCCTCCTCGTCGAGGACCTGCCGACCACCCGCGCCGCCCTCGCCGGGGCGCGCCTGCGGTGGGAGGCGGGCCAGGTCGTCTGCGCCGTCGCGGCCACCCTGCCTCCGGGCTCCCGCGCCGCGTTCGATACGCGGGCGGCCGAGCTCGCGGCCCGCACCACGCCGACCCAGCTGCGGCGCGCTCTGGCCCGACTGCGGGAGGAGCTCCACGAGCAGCCCCTCGCCGAGCGCCACCGACGTGCCCGCGAGGACCGCGCGGTCTGGCTGACCCCCGAGGTCGACGGCATGGCGACGCTCTGCGCCCTCCTCCCCGCCCCGGTCGCCGTGGGGGCGTACAGCCGCCTCGACCGGATCGCCCGGATCCTCCGCGACGGCGCCGAGGGGCCGGCGGGGGCGGAGCCGCCTGCCGCCACGGATGCGGGCTCCTGCGCGGCGGAGTCGAGCGGGACGACCGGGGCGGAGCCGACCGGAATCACCGGGGCGTGCGACGTCGACGCGATCTCCGGAGCGGGCGACGAGCGGACCCTCGCCCAGCTGCGAGCCGACGCTCTGGCCGACCTCCTCTGCGAGGCGGACGTCATCGGCACGGCGCCCGACCCGGTCGGCGCCGATCGGCCCGTTCCGACCCTCGTCACCGGCGTGCGCGCCGAGGTGCGGGTCACCCTGTCGGCGAGCACCGCGTCCGGCGCCGACGACGCCTCCGCCGAGCTCGACGGCTACGGCCCGATCCCGGCAGACGTCGCCCGGAGCCTCGTCCCCGCGACCGTCACCCGCGTGCTGACCGAGCCCCGGACGGGCGCCGTCCTCTCGGTCGGGCGCACACGCCGCCTGCCGCACCGCGAGCTGCGGCTCCTCCTCCAGCTCCGCGACGTGACCTGCCGCTTCCCCGGCTGCACCCGCTCCGCCGCGAGCGCCGAGGCCGACCACGTCGTCGAGTGGCGCATCGGCGGCGGCACCGACTTCGGCAACCTCGCCAGCCTCTGCGTCGCCCACCACCACGTGCGGCACGGCGACCGCTGGACCTACGTCCTCCACCCCGACGGCACCGCCGACTGGACCACCCCCACCGGCCGCCGCATCACCACGCGCCCGCCGGGCCTCGAGGCACGACTCCGTCCAGGCCCACCGGCGACCCCGAGGTTCGCGGACCGGCCGCCGCCGTTCTGACACGCTGCCGTGCTGCCGTGCTGCCGTGCTGCCGTGCTGACGTGCCGCCGTGCACCCCTGAGGGAATCGGCTGTCGGGCGGGTTCGGCCCGTTGCGCGGGTTCGCGCTGGTGATCGGGCCGTGCTGTCGCTCGGAGGCGAGTGCTCAGCGCCCTACCGCCGCGCCACTGCCGCTCGGATCCGCGCCTTCGCTCGGGTTCACGCGGCCGCACCGCCGCGCCACTGTCGCTGAGGCGCGGACCGTCACCGGGGCCGCACCGTCGCCTGACGCCGTGCCGACACCAGGGCCGTGCCGCCGCCTTGCGCCCTGCCGCCGTTCGGCCACCACGATCCGGCACCTCGGCACCTCGGCACCTCGGCACCTCAGCGCGCGCCGAACCGCCGTCGAGCGCCGTCGCGTCGGGCCGCCGTTCGGGCAGCGCGTCTCGCGACTGCGCTGGCGCCCCGCACGGCCCCACGGCTGATCCGGCGGGGTGCGCAGTCCGGGCGCGCAGTCCGGGCACGCCCGCGCGGTCAGTCGGCGACGCGGAGGAGCACCTCGCCCGTCGTCCCGCCCCGCGGCCGCCCCGCAGCCGTCCCGCCGCCGCGACGCAGCCGTCCCGCCGCCACGACGCTACGCCGCCAGGAAGCGGTCCGCCGTCCGCAGCGAGAGCGCCATCGTCGCGAGCGCCGGGTTCGCGATCAGCGCGCTCGGGAACACCGAGTTGTCGCACACCCAGAGGTTCGGCACGTCGAAGCTGCGGCCGTCCGCGTCGATCACGGCGTCGCCCGCGTCGGTGCCCATCCGCACGGTGCCGAGAGTGTGCGCCGTGCGCGCCATGACCCGCGTGCTCGTCGCGCCGGCCGCCTCCACGATCGCGGTCATCGTCCGGATCGCGTGCCGGTCGATCGCCTCCTCGTTGGCGCCCGCCGAGAACGTGATGCGCGCCTTCGGCACCCCGTGCTCGTCCAGCTCGTCGGTCAGCTCCAGCCGGTTGCCGTCGGCGGGCAGGCACTCGGCATTGATCCCGACGCCCGCCGCGAAGCGGTAGCCGTCGAGCGCGTCCATCAGATCCCTGCCCCAGAGGCCCGCGCCGCGGGCGAGCGTCGTCGCGTAGGTCAGCGGCATCACTCCGAGACTCTGGATCAGGTAGCCGCCCGCGAAGTCGGCGTCGGCCGGGCGGACGGTGTCCTCGGTGATCACCGAGGAGGGGTAGCCGCGGTAGCCGCGCATCTCGCTCTCGAAGGTGCCCCAGACCTGGGTCGCCCCGTGCGCCAGGAAGTTCCTGCCCACCTGGCCGCTGCTGTTCGCGATGCCGGTGTGCAGGAGGAGCCGGGGCGTCTCGACGCCGCCCGCGCAGAGGAACAGGGCGGAGCAGCGCTGCCGGTGCTCCACTCCGCCGCTCGTGTAGACCACGGCGCACACGCGTCCCGCGGCGTCCAGCTCGATCCCGTGCACGAACGAGTCGGCCCGGATCTCGGCACCGGCCCGCACCGCCTCCGGCAGGTAGGTCACGTCCATGCTCGTCTTCGCGCCGGTCCGGCAGCCCTGATGGCACTGGCCGCAGTTGACGCAGGAGGGCCGGCCGTCGTCCCGCGGGCCGCTGAGCACGGCGGCGGGCGCGTCGGTCGCGCGCATCCCGATCGCCGCGCAGCCGCGCAGCATCATGTCGGCCGAGGCGTTCCGCGCGAGCGGGCCCTGCAGGTAGCGGCGCGACGGGTCCCACGGGTACTCGGCCGGGCCCGCCACTCCGATCGTCGCCTCCACCTTCTCGATGTACGCGGTGAGCTCGGCGTGCTCGATCGGCCAGTCGCGGCCGACGCCGGAGTCGCTCCGGAGCCGCAGGTCGCGCGGGTCGGGGCGGGGCGTGAACGCGCCCCAGTGCAGCGTCGAGCCGCCGACCCCGCGGCCGCTGTTGTTCTGCCCGAAGGCGGTGGGGGTCTCGCCTCCGCTGAGGCGCTCCTCCATCCAGTTGATCTCGACGGCCGCCGTCTCGTCGGCGGTGTGGCCCAGCGGATCGACGTGCGGCCCGGCCTCGAGGGCGACGACCCGCAGCCCTCGAGCGGCGAGCACCGAGAGCAGGGGCGCTCCGCCGGCCCCGGTGCCGATCACGACGGCGTCGACCGTCTCGTCGAGCGGGAAGCGGCGCATGCCGGTCGTGTTCATCGGTGACTCCTCGTCGTCGGTTCCCAGGTCTCGCGGTCGTCGGCGCCGAGCAGGCGGAAGCCCGTCACGAGCGGCAGCGTGTCGCCGCCGCTGGCGTAGCCGTCGTAGCCGATCCGCGCCATCGACGCGGGGTGCGCCAGCCACTGCTTCACGAGGTCGACGCGGCAGTCCTCGAACCAGGCGGTCAGCTGCTCGGCACCGAGCCCGCCGGCCGAGCGGTCGCCGGGCTCCGCGGAGCCGTCGGCGATCGCGGTGAGGCGCGCGTCCTGCTCGGCGGGGCCGAGGCCGGCGAAGCCCCGGAGGGCGTCGAGCGCCAGACCGTAGGCGATCGGGTCGGCCGGCAGGTCGGCGTTGCGCCAGCCGTCGCCCTCGCCGTTCGCGAGCTGCGTGTCCACCCGTGCGGCCAGGTCGATCCGGCCGCCCTCCTGCGGGACGACCCGGTCGGCGATCGCGCGCAGCTCCGCGAGCTGGGCGACGGTCAGGGCGCGCGGCGCGTACTCCGGGTCGTCGGCGAGCGCGCGCACGGCCAGCAGCCCGCGCACCCGCGTGGAGGTCCGGGCGGAGGCGATGGCCGCGCCGACGTCGGCCGGGACCGACGGCGCCGTGCCGGCCTCCTCCTCCCAGAACCGGCGGATCGCCGCCGCCACCTCGACCGGGCGCTCGAACGGCAGCAGGTGGCCCGCCCCGGCGAGCGTGAGCAGCCGGGCACGGGAGTAGAGGGAGCCGTTGAGGCGGCGCTGCGCGTCGGCGCCGAGGTCGCCGTCCTCACCGCCCGCGATCAGGAGCGCGGGCACGGCCCCGAGGGCGGCCTCTCCGGTGCGGTCCTCGCGGCTGCCGTGCTCGAGCCAGTCGCGCCAGCCCTCGGGGGAGTAGCGGCGCAGCTCGGCCAGCACCTCCGCGTCGGCGTCGGCGGGCAGCGGCGAGCCGACGTTCTGGTCGACGAACTCGCGCGCCTGCGCCTCGTCGAGGTGCCCGTCGTCGACCCAGCCGAGCATGGTCGAGCGGCGCTCCTCCTCCATCGGCTCGGGCGAGAGCGGCGACCCGGCGAGGAGCACGACGCCCGCGAGCCCGAACAGGCCCGAGCGGCCGGTGACCGTGCGGGAGGCCACGAGCGAGGCGATCTTCCCGCCCATGCTGTGCCCGAGGAGCAACCAGCGGGAGGAGCCGTGCTCGCGGATCCGGCGGATCGTGGCAGCGGTCATCTCCTCGAGCGAGGTCCCGGATCCACCGGGCAGGTCGAGCGCGACGAGGTCCGCGACGTCGGCGAGCTCGCGGCCGAGCGCGTCGAAGGCGCGGCCGTCGAGCCCGAGTCCGGGCAGGGCGAAGAGGGTGGGGCGGGGGCTGGTGGACACGGGCGTCCTGTCGGATCGGCCGCGCCACGGCGGTGGGGAGCGGGAGGGGAGCGGCGGCGGGGGGCCGACCCTCCCCATCCGACCACACGGCGTGCGCGCGCCCGGACCCTTGCGCCGGCGGGGCACTCGTGCTGTGCTTTGCGCCACCGTTCCGCGCCACGATGCCGGGCGGTCGTGCCGCCCCTCTGTGCCGCGCCTCCGTGGCGGGACTCAGAGCGGGGAGGCGAACACCACCAGGTTGTCCCGGTAGCGGCCGATCGCCGCGTCGTACTCGCCTCCGCAGGTCACGAGGATCAGCTCCTCCTCGAGGGTCGCGCCGAAGACGCGGGCGGTGGGGAACGCGGCCTTGGCGTGGGACTCGACCGCCGTCACCCGGTAGCGGTGGTCGGAGCCGTCCACTCCGCTCACCGCGATCTCGTCGCCCGGGGCGAGCTCGCCGAGGCGGAAGAAGACCGCGGGACCGGACCGCGAGTCGACGTGCGCCGCGATCACGGTGCGGCCGCTGCCACCCGGGCGCCCGCCTCCCGAGAACCAGCCGACGTCGTCGTAGTCCACCGGCACCTCCATCGCCCCGTCCGACTGGATGCCCAGCGCGATCAGCGGCTCGTCCAGGCCCATCGCGGGCACGCTCAGCCGGGCGGGCTCGACGCCGACGGTGCGCGCAGGCGCGGCAGCGGCGGGGTCGGGCGCGGGGACCGGGGGAGGAGTGAGCGGGGGAGCAGAAGCGAGGGCCGGAGGCGCGGGCGCGCTCGCGGGCGTCTCCGCTCCTCCGCTCCCGTCCGCGGCGGCGCACCCCGCGAGGAGCAGCACGGCGCACAGTGCCGCCGCTCCGCTCCTCGACCGGGTGCCCACGATCAGGAGGCGGTGCGCCGGCGGGCGACGACAACTCCGGCCGCGCCGAGGGCGGCGACGGCTCCGAGGCCGGCCATCGCAGCGAGACCGGACGGGCCCGTGGCGTCGCTCCCGGCGGCGGTCGCGCCGCCACCGGTCTGGAGGCCGCCGACCGGCACCTGCGAGAGCTGGCCGCGGACGACGCCAGCCGCATACGAGGCCGTGTGGGAGTCGCCCGCGAAGGCGGCGGGATCGGCCTCGAGGGCCTTCAGCGTGAATCCGGCGCCGGTGTCGGCCCCGTTCGCCTGGATGCCCGTGGTGAAGGGGCCCTGCAGGCAGCCGCTGCTGGTGCGGGGGCCGTCTCCGACCGGGGCCGGGTTCGGGAACGCGATGCGCGGCGGGCCCGCCTTGCCCAGCGCCGCCTGGTGGATGTGCGTCGCGGTCGTCGCGGGGCTCTGGTAGTCGCCGGTCACGCCGGTGAGGGTGATGTCGTAGCAGATGACGTCGAGGTCGCTGTTGACCCGGAAGGTCATCTCGCCCGTGGCGCCGGGCTGGCCGGGGGTCGCGGCGGAATCGGCGTTCACGACCTGGTCGGGCGTCGCCATCACCGTGAAGGCGCTGGTGAAGGAGGACGGCTCGGCGACCTCGGTCTCGGCCTGGGCCGGCGCGGCGGCGAAGAAGGAGGCGGCGGCGACGGCGGTGATGCCGCCGAGGGAGAGCAGGCGGCGGCCGGCGCGGTTCCGCGCGGGGGACGTCTTCGTCATGGTGGAGCCTTTCGATCGCGAGCGCCGAGCGGGCCCGATGCAGGGAGTACGGCCGGAAGCGGCGCTGCGTTCACTCCATCTGAGAGGATCTTCACGGAGACGGTCCTCGCCTCCGATGAACGCCGCCGCCGCCGCGGCCGTACCCCCTTCCGACGGACCACCGGTCCCGACGAGGAGGCGGTGTGGCGCGCACGGCGACGGCACGACGAGACGAAGGGCCCGCGATGCCGCGCGAGCACTCGGAGGTCCCGGCTCCCGTGGTGCGCCTCGAGCCCCGGACGGCGGGGTTCGACCCGGCCGCCGCCTTCGACGAGCACGGGTCCGCCCTGCTCGGCTTCGCGCTCAACGCCCTGCGCGACCGCGGCCTCGCCGAGGACTGCGTGCAGGAGACGTTCCTGCGCGCCTGGCGCTCGCGGGCGAGCTACTCCGCCGAGCGCGCCAGCACCCGCACCTGGCTCTTCGCCATCGCCCGCAACGTCGTCATCGACGTGCACCGCTCGCGTCAGCGCCTGCCGCGCCTGATCGAGGCCGAGATTCTGGAGGAGGTGCCCGCGGAGGACCGCGACCCCCTCGAGCCGCTCGCGATCGCCGAGGCGCTCGCGCGGCTCTCCGCCGAGCACCGGCAGGTCGTCGTCGCCGTCCACCTGAACGGCGAGACCTACGCCGACCTGTCGGCGGCCACGAGCGTGCCGGTCGCCACCCTGCGCAGCCGCGCCTTCTACGCTCTCCGAGCGCTCCGCGGTCACCTCGCGGGCGCCGGATCCACCGACGAGGAGAGATCGTGATCGACCGAGACCAGCCCGACGGAGACCAGCCCGGCGGCCGCCGCGAGGAGCTCCTCGCCGCGGCCCTCGCCGGCGACCTCTCCGCCGAGGAGGCGCGGGAGTTCGAGAGCCTGCGCGCCGCCGACCCCTCGATCGACCGCGAGCTCGCGTCGTTCGGCTCGGTGGTCGACCGAGTCGGCGCGCTGGGCCGCTGGGAGGAGGCGGAGCCGTCGCCGGAGCTGCGGTCGCGCGTCGCGGCGCTCGCCGGGGAGCGGCCCGAGCGCGCGGAGAGTGCACGTGCCCCGCGCCGCCGTGCCCCGCGCCGCCGTGCCGTCCTGGCCGTCGCCGCGGCGGCCGCGCTCCTCGTCGTGGGCGGCGTCGCCGGAGCGGCCCTGCGGTCCGCCGAGGAGCGCCCCGTCGCGGGACCGCCCGGGACGCTCGGCGCCGTCGAGGCGATCGCCTTCGACGAGCGGACGGAGGGCGTGACGCTCGACGGCTCGCTGGTCGCGCACACCTGGGGCACCGAGACGATCCTCCGCGGGACCGGCTTCGCCCTCGGCGAGAGCTACGACCTCGTGCTGGTCACCGGCTCCGGCGAGCGGCTCCCGTCCGGCTCCTTCCTCGGCAGCTCCGCGGAGCTCGACTGCGAGATGAACGCGGCCGTCCTGCGCGAGTCCGTCGCCGCCGTCGAGATCACCGACGCCGGCGGCGCGCTCGTCGCCTCGGCCGCCCTCCCCGCCGTCACCTGAGAGCCGGCGGCGCAGGCTCGCGGCGCGGCTTCAGCTCGCTGACGAGCGTGCCCGCGACGATGAACCCCGCCCCGAGCAGGGCGAGCGCGGGGAGCCGGTCGCCGGCGAGGCGGCCGATCAGACCGGCCCAGACGGGCTCGGCGGAGTAGATGATCGTGGCGCGCGACGGCGAGACCGAGCGCTGAGCCCAGTTCATCGTCAGCTGGATCAGGCAGCTGCTCGCCCCGAGCGCGAGCGCGGGGATCAGCCAGGCCCCCGAGAACGCCGGGACCGCCTCGCCCGCGACGGGCATCGAGGCGAACCCGAGCGCGCCGGCGACCAGCAGCTGCACCACGGTCACCCGGCCGAGGTCCACCCGTCCGGCGACGAGGCCGATCAGGATGATCTCCGCCGCGATCGGCAGCGTGCTCACGATCGTCGCCACCTCGCCCGCTCCGAGCGCGACGCCCGGCTGCGGGCCCGCGATCAGGAGCAGTCCGACGAACGCCAGCGCGACGCCCACCAGCGTCAGCACGCCCGGACGGCGACGGAACACGACCCACTGGAGCAGCGGCACCAGCGGCACGTACAGCGCGGTCAGGAACGCGGAGGTGCTGCTCGTGATCGTCTGCAGCCCGTAGCTCTGCAGGCCGTAGCCCGCGAAGATCATCACCCCGATCGCGACGCCGGCCGCGAGGTCGATCCGCCGCATCCCCCGGAGCGACCGGTGGAACACGACCGCGCTGATCAGCCCCGCGATCGCGAACCGCATCCCGACGAAGAACAGCGGACCACTGTGCTCCATCGCGATGTGCACGGCGAGGAAGGTCCCGCCCCAGATCGCGGTGATGCCGATGAGCGCCCACTCCGGACGCGTGAAGCGGAGGCCCCAGAGCGGCGAGATGTGCATCATTCTGCACATCCTAGGAGCATCAGGGGCCTGTCGGTGCAGAATAGTGCGCATGTCGGCTCCCGTCCTCGCCCACCTGGGCGGCAACCTCCGTCTCGCGCGGCGCGGAGCCGGACTGAGCCAGTCCGCGCTGGCGGCGCGCTCGGGCATCAGCCGGCGGACGATCGTCGCGGCCGAGGCCGGCGAGGCCAACATCTCGCTGACCGGAGTGGACCGCCTCGCGACCGCCCTCGGCGCCACGTTCACTGCACTCGTCTCGGCCCCGGGATCCGCGCCCGCGGCGATCGACCAGGTCGCCTGGCGGGGAGCGGGCGAGGCGAGCGTCGCCGTCCTGCTCTCCTCCGTCCCCGCGCGCCGGGAGGCCCAGCTCTGGACCTGGACGCTCGGCCCCGGGGACCGCTACGACGCGCAGCCCGACCCCGAGGGGTGGCACGAGATCCTGCTCGTCACCGCCGGCGCGCTCCTCCTGGAGCGGGAGGGCGAGGAGCCCGTGCGGCTGGAGCCCGGACGGCACCTCGCCTTCCCGACCTCGCGGCACTACTCCTACGTGAACGCGGTGGATGCCGTCACGACGCTCGTCCGGATCGTGGTCGACTGACGGGTCGGCGCCTCAGGCCCGCGAGCGCAGGGTCTCGAGCAGCGCCGCGGGGGTCTCGGGGTCGTCGAGGCTGATCGCGAACTCGCGCGAGCGGTCCGTCGTCACCACCAGCCCCGGCCCGGCGTGCAGGATGACCGCCGAGCGGCCCGGCATCACCCGGTACCCCCAGCCGCCCCACTCCGACGGCCGCAGCTGGGCCGTGCCGGCCGAGGCGATGGTGTCGAGCGGGATGCGGCGCAGCGGGATGCCGAGAGCGGTCGTGACGACGCGGAGGCCGCGGCGGTCGGCGGTCACCCTCAGGCGGGAGAAGGAGAGGAGCACCAGCGCGACGACGCCGAGGACGACGGCCGTCGCGATCGCCGGACCGGTGGCGCCCGCCGCGGCGAGCGTCGCGAGGGAGAGGGCCGCGCCCGCCGCCGTGGCGATCGCGGCGACGGCGAACACCGGGCCCGTCAGCGTCTGCGACCAGGCGCCGGTCTCCTCCGCCGCCAGCGGCAGGCGGCCGGCGGCCAGGCGGGAGGCGCGCCGGGTGCCCGGAGCGATCAGCGCGGGCACGACGGCGAAGAGCATCCCTCCGAGCAGCGCGAGCAGCCACCCGCCGAGCTCCGCCCCCTCGGCGCGCCCGGCCGCGAGCGTCGTGCCGACCGAGGTCGCCCAGGCGGAGGCGCCCAGCCCGGCCACGAGGCCGAGGGTCGCCAGCAGGAGCCGCGGGGCGCGCCCGACGACCGCCGCCACGAGGCCCGCGACGGCCGGGAGCCCGGAGAGCACGAGGGCGATCGCGAGCAGAGCGCCCGTCGACGCGGTCGCATCGGCCGCCCCGGTGCCCGACCAGTGCGAGGCGAGCTCCGCGGGCAGCGCGTCGTCCAGGACGAGGCGCGAGACGAGCACTCCGGCGGCGGGGAGCAGGAGGGACGCGGCGGCGAGGAGCTCGCGGCGGCGGTCGGCGGTGGCGGTCATGATCCGGTCCTCTCGATCAGGCGGACGAGCTCCGCCGGGGTGATGCCGCTGCGGCGGGCCTCCGCGAGCAGCTCGTCGACCAGGGCGGTCACGCGCACGAGCCCGGGCCCGGCCGACTCCGTGATCCACGCGCCGCGGCCCCGGCGCATCTGGAGGATCCCGTCGTCGCGCAGGGCGGCGTACGCGCGCAGCACGGTGTGCATGTTGATGCCGAGCGAGTCGGCGAGCTCGCGGGCGGGCGGCAGGCGGTCGCCCGCCGAGAGCTCGCCCCGGGCGACGGCCGAGCGCACCTGCGACTCCAGCTGGTCGGCGAGCGAGCCCGCCGCGGAGTGGTCGACACGGAACAACATGTTCACAATGTTAGTAGAACAAGCAGTGCACCACCAGGCCCTCAGTGCAGCGCGAGCGACACCGCCAGCACCACCATCACGACCGCCACGGCCGCGTCGAGGATCCGCCAGGCCCCGCGGCTCCGGAACAGCGGCCGCAGCGCCCGCGCCCCGAAGCCGAGAGCGGTGAACCACAGCACGCTTCCGGCCGCCGCCCCCGCCCCGAACCACCAGCGCTCGGCGCCTTGCGTGTTCGCCACCGACCCGAGCAGCACGACCGTGTCGAGGTAGACGTGCGGGTTGAGCAGTGTCAGCGCCAGGCACGTGCCGATCGCCGTGCGGAGCGACGTCGAGGCGCCGGCCGGATCGCCGTCGAGGGTCCCCGGCCGCAGTGCGCGCCTCGCCGCCATCACCGCGTAGGCGAGGAGGAAGACGATGCCGCCCCAGCGGATCACCACCAGCAGCCACGGCGCCGACTCCAGGACCGCTCCGATCCCCGCGATCCCGAGCACGATCAGCGAGGCGTCGCAGAGTGCGCAGATCGCGACGACGGCGGGCACGTGCTCGCGGCGGAGGCCCTGGCGGAGCACGAAGGCGTTCTGCGCGCCGATGGCGATGATGAGCGAGAGGCCGAAGCCGAGGCCGGAGAGGGCGGCGAGGAGGGGGGACACGCTCCGACGCTAGGGCGGGGCGCTCCTGTAGACCAGCTCATGCTCCTTCAGTACCGTAAGCAGCACTGATGCTGACAGACGACCTCGACCTCTCCCGCCTGCGCGCGCTCGCGGCCTCCGTCCGGTACGGCTCCTTCGACGCCGCCGCCCGGGCCCTGCACATCACCCCCTCCGCCCTCAGCCAGCGGATCAAGGCGCTCGAGACCGCCGCAGGCCGCGTCCTGCTGGTGCGCTCGCGCCCGGTCGTCGCGACCGAGGCCGGTGCGGGGCTCCTCCGCCTCGCCCGCCAGATCGAGCTCCTCGCCGACGACGCCGTCCGCTCGCTCGGCGGCGAGGACGCGGAGGGGGCGGGCCCCGTCGTCCTCCCGCTCGCCGTCAACGCCGACTCCCTGGCCACCTGGGTGCTGCCCGCGCTCGCCTCCGTCCCCGACGTCGTGGTGGAGCTGCATCGCGAGGACCAGGCGCACACCACCGCGTTCCTCCGCGACGGCACCGTGCTGGCGGCCGTCACCGGAGAGTCGGAAGCGGTGCTCGGCTGCACCGTCGCGCCCCTCGGAGTGATGCGGTACCGCGCCATGGCCGCGCCCGCGTTCGCCGAGCGCTGGTTCCCGGACGGCGGCACGGCCGGTCTCGCGAGCGCTCCGCTGGTCGTCTTCGACGAGAAGGACCGCCTGCAGGACGACTTCCTCCGAGCCGCCGGCGTCGAGGGCCGCCCGCCGCAGCACCGCGTCCCCGGATCGACCGACTTCGAGCGGGCCGTGCGCCTGGGCATGGGGTGGGGGATGCTGCCCGAGCTGCAGGCCCCGGTCGGCGGCGAGGGCCTCGTCGAGCTGGGCGGCGACCCCGTCGACATCCCCCTCTACTGGCAGCAGTGGGCCCTGCACACGCCCGCCCTCGACGCGGTCGCCGCGGCCGTCTCCGCCGCCGCGCGCGCCGCGCTGCGCCGACCCGCGCGCTGACCTGCGCCGGCGGGGAGGCGCTCAGACCGCGAACACGTCACGGAGGGTCACCGTCTCGAGCGAGCGCTCGCGGAGGATGTCGACGAGCCGCGCGTAGACCTGCGTCACAGGATCGAAGTTCGCGTGCCCGATCACGATGTGCTGCGGCAGGAACCACTGGTCCGCGAAGCCGACCACCTGCTCCGGCGTGATCCGCCCGGAGTCCGAGAGCGAGCCGTACCAGAGCACCGTCGCCGTGTAGCCGATCGCCGCCGCGGCGGCCCGGCTCCGCTCGTCCGTGTACCCGAACGGCGGCCGGTAGAAGGGCGCCGCCTCCACCCCGTAGATCGAGCGGATGAAGTCGCCGTTGCGGCCCAGCTCCTCCTGCACGCCGTCGCTCGAGAGGCTCGTCAGGTCGGCGTGCGACCAGGTGTGGTTCGCGAGCTGCACCTGCCCCGAGGCGACGAGCGGAGCCAGCAGCGGCGCGTTCACGGTCCACGAGTCGTACTTCCCGTTGAGGAAGAAGGTCAGCCGGGTTCCGGTGTCCCGGGCGAACTGCGCGTAGGCGGCGACCACGTCGGAGTCCGCGCCGTCGTCGACGGTCCAGGCGAGCGTGCTCCCCTCGCCGGGCAGCTCCGAGATCGTGCCGGAGGGCAGCGGCGCCTTCCGCCGTACCGGAGCCGCCGCGGCGGTCATGGTCGGAACGGGGCGGGGAGGGGTCGGGACGGCCGTCGGAGCGGCGGACGGCAGCACCGCCGCCGGCGCCGTGCTCGGCGGGAGCGCCGCGGGAGCGGGCCGGGCGGGCGTGCACCCCGTCAGCGCGACCGCCGAGGAGGCGATCCCCAGCAGCAGCGCGCGTCGCCTCAACCGGTCCACGGGCCCCCCTCGCGAGCCCCGTCCCCCGGAGCGTCCCCGCGACCATAGCGGTCGGGGAGGGAACGGGCAACGCGGCGCGACACCCCTCCCTCCCCGCAGCCTCTACCGGAAGGTGCGCCTGACCGCGTTGTTCGCCGGCGTGGGATCGGCGGCGGCGGTCGACACCCTGGCGTCGATCGTCGTGGCGGCCGGCCGGTCGACCAGCGTCACCGAGTAGGTGGTGCTCCGCCCGGCCGAGACGCTCGGCGCGGTCCAGGTGAGGACCGTCGTGCCCGCGGCCGAGCCCTTCGTCTGCACGGCGCCGGGCGCACTCGCCACCGTTCCGCTGACGACGACCCGGGTGGTCGTCGTCGCCGCGTCCCGGGTGCCGGTGTTCCGGACGGTGATCGTGCCCGAGAGCGGGGCCGTCGCCGCCAGTCCCGGCGCCGGCGCCAGCGTCAGCGTCAGGTCGGCGCGGGTGGAGGACTTCACCTGCAGCGACTGCGTCACCGAGGTCGCGGCGAGCCACGCCGAGTCGCCCGCCTGCGTGGCCCGGACGGTGCAGCTCGCCGCGCCCGTCAGCCGCACCGTCGCCGTGCCCGCGCCGGTGGCGGTCAGCGTGCAGCTGCCGCTCGCGTACAGCTTCACGGGCAGACCGGAGGAGGCGGTGGCCGCGACCGGGTAGGCGATCCCCTTCTCGGGCGAGGACGGCATCGTGGTCGAGAAGGCGACCTTCTGCGCCTTCTTCTTCTGGGGGACGACCGCGGCGACCGCGATCGACTGGGTCGCCCGGGGAGCCGCGTCGTGCGAGGCGTCGCCGGCCTGATCCGCGGTGACCGTGCAGGTGCCGGATCCGCTGAAGGTCACGACGCCGCTCGCGAGCGAGCACGCGCCCGTGGCGCCGATCGTGACCGGCAGGTCGGAGGAGCCGCCCGCCGCGGTCGGCGTGTAGCGGCCGCCCGCGGTCGCCGTGCTCGGAGCCGCGGAGGTGAAGGCGACGGTCTGCAGCGCCTTGCCGATCGGGAAGGTCCGGACGACCTGCTCCGCGGGCGCGTGAGCGTCGTCGCCGGCCTGGTCCAGCGTCAGCGTGCAGGTGCCGACGGAGTCGTAGGACACCGTGCCGTCCTCTCCCAGCGAGCAGGAGTCGGAGGCGTCCAGCACCGGGTCGGCGCTCGACGGGCCGCGGACGATCGACGGGGTCCAGGAGCCGCCGATCCGGGCGTCCGTCGGGGCGGCGTCGCGGAACGACACCGCTCCCGCCGCCGTGCCGACCTCCACCGACTGCGTGATCCGCGGAGCCGCCGAGTGGCGCTCGTCCCCGGCCTGGTCCGCGGTCACCGTGCAGGTGCCGGAGCGGGTGAAGGTCACGACGCCGTCCGCGACCGTGCAGGACCCGGCCGCTCCGAGCACCACGGGGGCGCTCGACGCGCCGGCCGTCACGACGGGCGTGTAGGAGCCCCCCGCGACCGCCGCGTCGGGGACCGGCGAGGCGAACGCCAGCGTCTGGCCGAGGGCGCCGATCGCGAAGGTGCGGACGGCCTGCGGAGCGGCGCCGTACCGCGAGTCGCCCGCCTGGTCGAGCGTCAGCGTGCAGGTGCCGACGGAGTCGTGGGACACGACTCCCGCGGCCGTCGAGCATGCTCCGGAGGCGGTCAGCACCGGACGCGCCGTGGAGGGCCCGGCGATGATCCGCGGGGTGGTCGTCCCGCCGACCGTCGCGCCGGTCGGCGCGTTGCCGCCGAAGGAGACGGTGCCCGCGAGCAGTCCGACCGCGATCACCTGCGAGGCCCGCTCCGCCGCGTCGTACCGGGCGTCGCCCGTCTGGTCGGCGGTCACCGTGCAGGTGCCCGATCCGGTGAAGGCGACGACCCCGTTGGTGAGCGTGCAGGATCCGGAGGCGCCGAGCACCACGGGGCGCCCCGAGGCTCCGCCGGTCGCGGTCGGGCGGTAGGTGCCGCCCGCGAGCGCCGAGTCCGGCGCCTGCGAGGTGAAGGCCACGGTCTGCGCGACCCGGGTGATCTCGAAGCTGCGCACGGCCGTCGGCGCTGCGCTGTGGCGGATGTCGCCCGCCTGGTCCAGCGTCAGCGTGCAGGTGCCGGCGGAGTCGTAGGAGACCAGTCGGAAGGGCCCGACGGAGCAGGCGCCGGAGGCCGTCAGCACCGGGGGAGCACTGGACGGGCCGGCGATGACCGCGGCCGTCGAGGAGCCCCCGACCCGGGCCTCGGCCGGAGCATCGCCGCCGAACGCGACGGTGCCCGCGAGCTGCGTGACCGCGACGGTCTGCGAGGCCTGCGCCGCCGCGGCGTAGCGCCCGTCGCCCGCCTGGTCCGCCGTGACGGTGCAGGTGCCGCTGCCGGCCAAGGTGACGACGCCGTCGGCGAGCGTGCAGGCGCCGGTCGCTCCGATCGTCACGGGGAGCCCGGAGGCGCCGCCCGTCGCGGTCGGAGTGAGCGTGTCGCCGGACGTGGCCGTCGACGGCGCGGTCGAGGTGAAGGCGACGGTCTGCGCGATCGCGGTGATCTCGAAGGTCTGGACCGCCCGCGCGGTGCCGTAGGTGGCGTCGCGGTAGTGGATCGCCGTCAGCGTGCAGGTGCCCGCGGAGTCGAACCGGACGGCGCCGTTCTCGCCGTCGGAGCAGGCGCCCGAGACGCTGAGCACCGAGGGGCCGGAGGACGGGCCTCGCGTGAAGGCGGGAGTGAAGGATCCGCCGACCTCCGCGTCGGTCGGGACGGCGGTCGTGAACGCCACGGAGCCGGGCGCGTAGCCGACCTCCACCTCCTGCACGGCGGGCCGGGCGCTGTCGTACTGCCGGTTGCCGTTCTGGTAGGCGAAGACGCCGCAGACGCCCTTCGTGGTGAAGGTGACCACGCCGTCCTTCGCGGAGCACGTCGCGGTGGTGAGGAGGAACGGAGCGATGCCCGAGGCGCCGCCCTCGATCACCGGGCGGTACGTGTCCCCCAGGACGGCGCCGACCGGAGGCGCGCTCGTGATCCGGACCGTCTGCGGGAGGAAGTAGATCGAGTACTCCTGTTCGGCGTGCCGCGCGGGCCAGTAGCCGTCTCCGGGCTGGTCGAGGGACAGCACGCAGAGCCCGGCCCCGTCGTTCCGCACGGTCACGCCGTCCGGGAGGATCGAGCAGTCTCGGCTCGCGGAGAGCACGGGCACGCCCTTCGACGGGCCGGGCACGATCGTCGGCCGGTACGTCTCGAGCGACATCGCGTGCGGGGGCGCGGTGCTCCCGAAGGAGAGGTTCCCCTCGGGAGTCCCGACCGTGATGACCTGCCGGACCTGCGGAGCGGCGTCGTGCCGATCGTCCGCGGCCTGGTCGATCGTCACCGTGCAGGTGCCGTCGCCGAAGAACGTCACCACGTCGTCCGCGATGGTGCAGTTGCCGTTCTCGATCACCGCGATCACGAGCGGGTTGCCCGAGCCGCCGCCGGTCGCCTCGACTGTGTACCGGTCGTCGGTGAACACCCGGTCGGGCGGAGTCGAGGTGACGACGACGGTCTGGGGGATCCGCGAGATCGGGACGAAGCGCACCAGGCCGTCGGCGGCCGCGTACACCTCGTCGCCCGGCTGGTCGAACTGCACGCCGCAGGTCGAGGGGTCGGTGTAGGTCAGGATCTGCGCACCCGTCGCGTCGGGGGCGACGGTGCAGCCGAAGAAGGTCCTGACGAGCACCGGCAGTCCCGAGCTCGAGGTCGCCGTGGCGACGCCGGTCGACTCCAGGACGCCGGTCTTCGGCACCGCGACCGTCAGCGTCTGCGACGCCTTCGCGACCTCGAGATCGAAGGAGGCTCGCCCCGCGGTGTAGTGGTCGTCGCCGGCCTGGTCGGCGGTCACGGTGCAGGTGCCGCTCCGGGTGAAGGTCACGACGCCGTCGGCGATCGCGCAGGATCCGGTCGCTCCGATCGAGACGGGGCTCCCGGAGCCGCCGCCGGTGGCCGTCGGAGTGAAGGTGCCCAGCGCCGTCGGCGCGGTCGGCCGCGAGGAGGTGAAGGCGACCGTCTGCGAGAACTTCCGGACCGTGATCCGGAACGAGGACGTGCCGGTGTTGCCGGCCTCGTCGTCCGCGGTGCAGTCGACCGTCGTGTCCCCGATCGGGAAGACGCTTCCCGAGGCGGGCGTACAGGTCGAGCCCACGGCTCCGTCGACCGCGTCCTGCGCGGAGGACGCGAAGGTGACGACGGCGCCGGAGACGTCGGCCGGCTCGGCCGTGACGGCGGCGGGCACGGTCACGACGGGGGCCGAGCGGTCGGCCAGCGCGAAGGTGCCGGGGATCGACCGGAGGGTGTAGTTCGGCCCCGCGTCGCCTCCGTCGCACCGCGTGACGTAGTCGCCGACGGGCGTGCGCGCTCCGATCGTCACCTTCCCGGTGCCGTCCGCCGTGTAGTAGGCGCCGGTCGGCTCGGTGACGAACCGGTCGGTTCCTGCGAAGCCGTCGGCCGTGCAGGTGACCGTCGGGGCGGTAGCGGTGCCGTGCGCCTGCGTCCCGGGGCTCGACGCGGTCACCGAGAGGGGCGCCGGCGAGATCGTGAGCGCGCCGTCGATGGTGATCAGCTGTCCCGAGGGGTTCGTCAGGCCGGAGCAGCGCGTGGGGTAGCGGCCGACGGGGGTCGTCGCGGAGAGCGCCAGCGGCGTCGTGAATCCGGTGTCGGACGCCGCGAAGGCGCCGCAGGAGACCGTCCCCGAGGGGGAGCCGGTCACGGAGGCGGTGATCGCGGGGGGAGTGGATCCGAAGGTCGACGAGGGCGAGGAGGCGGTCACCATCGGGACGGCCGCGACGATGCGCAGCGCGCCGTCCTTGTACCCCGCGATCGTGTAGTCGCTGCTGACCTTCGCGCCGCTGCACCGCGTGGTGAAGGTGGTGAAGGTGGAGGTGGGCCAGTTCGGGATCAGGCGGTAGATGACGTCGTCCGCCGTGACGATCGGCCGGTAGACGCCGGCCGTGAGCGGGGCGCCGAAGGTGTCGGTGCCGACGAAGGCGGCCGTGCAGCGCAGGTCGGGGGACGGCGCGCCTCGCGGGTAGTCGACCGTCGGGGCGGTCACCGTGAGCGCCTTCGGCTTCGCCGTGAAGCTCTGCAGGGGCTCGCCCGCCCAGCCCAGAGGAGCGAGCGCGTCGAGCCTCGCCGCGAGCGTGCAGACGCCGGCGTGGAGCACGGTCACCCTCATGCCGCTGACGGAGCAGGTCTCGGCGGTCCTGCTGCTCAGGACGATCGAGCGGCCGGGCACATCGACGGCCTGCGCGTAGGGGCTCGCGTCGAAGGAGTCGCCGTACGCCTTCTGCGGGAGCGTCGACAGGTCGAAGCGCACGCCGCCCACCGCCACGGTGGCCGGCTCGCTGCGGACGCTGCCCCCGCAGGTCGTCAGGGTCGCCCGGTAGCGGTAGGAGCCGGTGGGATCGGGGCCGGCCTCGAGGAACGCGGTCCCGTCCTCCCGGGCGCCCGCCCGGCCGAGCGCGGGCTTCCACGTGGCGCCGCCGTCGGTGGACCTCTCCCACGACACGGCGGGGATGCCGCCGTAGACGGCCGAGACGCTCACGCCCATCGTCAGCGTGTAGACCTGGTTGGTGACGCCCGCGATGTCCGAGGGCTGCCGGGTGATGACGGGTGCCGCGGCGCACGCGCGCACCTCGTGGCGCAGAGCGGGGAGCGCCGACCAGCTCCCTCGTCCCGCCTCGGCGGGGGTGATGGTGTCGGGGTAGTGCGCGCGGATCTCGTTCCAGCCCTGCGGGATGTCCCTCGTGGTCAGAACGCCGACGCCGTCCGCGTCGAGGGTCACCCTGCTGGTACCTGCACCGGTGAGGATCTCGACGGTGCCGCCGGCGGCCACCGGCCGGCCCAGGCTCGGGATGGTCACCTTCGCGGTGACGGTGACCTCCTGCCCGAGCATCGAGAAGTCGGGGGTCCGCGTCACGGTCACGGCGGTGTCGTACACCGGAGCGACCACGGGGTCGGCCGCCGTCGGGCCGGCCGTCTGCGAGATCCTCGTCACGCTCGGGTGCACGTAGCTCGAGCCGCCGCCGCCGGCGCCGGGGTCGTTCATGACGCCGAGGGTGTCGTTCATGCTGCCGAACACGTAGGGCGATCCGCCGCCGCCGCCGTACCACCAGCCGGCCCCGCCGCCGCCGCCGCTGTGGCCGGGGAACGAGCAGTTGCCGCCGCCGCCGCGGGAGGCGCCGGCGTCGGCGCCCTTGCCGTCGTTGAGGAACACGCCCCACTGGCCGTTGTTGCCGTCGGCGCACTCGCCGAACGTGCTGTAGCCGCGGGCGCCGGGCGAGCCGCCCGAGCTCTGCCCGGCCGCGCCGCCGCCGCCGCCGTCGGCCGCGTTGTTCCTGCCGCCGTTCCCGCCGCCCCTCGCGCCGCTGCCGGCGTCGGCGTCCCCGCCGACCGAGGACCGCCCGCCGCCGCCTCCGCCGCCCGCCGCCACGGCGAGGGCGTGCTGACAGCCGTCCGAGCCGGCCGTGCTGAGGTACTGGGCGTCGCCGCCCGCGCCGCCGGAGTCGCCCGCGTAGACGCCGCCGTTCACGTAGCGCGTGGCGCCTGCCGCTCCGGCCGGGGCGCCGGTGAGGCGCCCGATCTCCAGCACCTGCCCGGGTGTGACGGGCACCTCCACGACGAGGCTGGAGCCGCGTCCGCCGGCGTTGCCCGTCCCGAGGCCGCTCGCACCCTTCCCGCCGTTCTGGCCGCTGAGGACGGCGCGGACCGTCGAGACCCCGGTCGCGGGAACGGTGTACTGCGACACCGTCGAGACCTTCGGGGAGGTGAAGCACGCGGTGCTGAAGACCGGCGCCGCCGACGCGGTCGGCGCGGCCACGACGCTGAGTCCTGCGCCCGCTACGAGCACGGCCGCGGCGACGAGGGAACGGAGGAAGGACTGGCGCATGTGCTGCTACTCCCGGCTGCTGCCGGGAGCGGGCGTCCGCGGTCGGCTCAGAGTAGGGCGGTCGTCGACCCGCGAGGAAGGCGCAAGGTACACGAACGCCCTGCTCGGGGGGTACGGGAGGCCACTTCTGCCGGAACCTCCCAGGAAGTCCCTGTGCACGTCGGGGCGGCGTCCCCGCCCTGTCGGGGCAGTGTCCCACCCTGTCGGGGGAGTGTCCCCACCCTGTTGCGGCCGCCGCCCGGGTCGCGTAGCCTAGCGAGGTTGCGTGCATCTGCACGCGCTTGCGTGCTGCCCACCGGGCAGGAGCTCCGGCTCCGGCCGGACAGGCGGGCGGTGCGCCGACAAGTGACCTTGGGTGGGTCGGGCGGGGCTTCGTGCCGCGCGTGATCCACGGTAACCACACATGGAGGAAACCATGGCAGCAGTCTGCCAGGTGACCGGAGCCGTCCCCGGCTTCGGGCACGCCATCTCGCACTCGCACCGGCGCACCAAGCGCCGCTTCGACCCGAACGTGCAGAAGAAGACGTACTACGTGCCGTCGCTTCGCCGTAACGTCACCCTGACCCTCTCGGCCAAGGGCATCAAGGTCATCGACGCCCGTGGCATCGAGTCCGTCGTCAAGGATGTTCTCGCTCGCGGGGTGAAGATCTAATGGCCAAGCAGCAGGACGTCCGTCCGATCATCAAGCTCCGTTCGACGGCCGGCACCGGTTACACGTACGTGACCAAGAAGAACCGCCGCAACGACCCCGACCGTCTCGTGCTCAAGAAGTACGACCCCGTAGTGCGCAAGCACGTCGACTTCCGCGAGGAGCGCTAAGTATGGCCAAGAAGAGCAAGATCGCCCGCAACGAGCAGCGCAAGGTGATCGTCGACCGCTACGCCGCCAAGCGCCTCGAGCTGAAGAAGGCCCTGGTCGACCCGGCCGGGACCGACGAGACCCGTGAGGCCGCCCGCGTCGGCCTCCAGAAGCTCCCCCGCAACGCCTCGCCCGTCCGCGTCCGCTCGCGTGACGCCGTCGACGGCCGCCCCCGCGGCAACCTCACGAAGTTCGGCATCTCGCGTGTCCGCTTCCGTGACATGGCGCACCGCGGCGAGCTGCCCGGCATCACCAAGTCCAGCTGGTGACCGAGCGCCGCTAGCGGCGTGAACGACCGAAGGCCCGTGATCGAAGGATCGCGGGCCTTCGTCGTCCCGCCGGCGGACGTAAAATGTGCGGATGACCGACTCCAGCCTGCCCACCGTCGCCGAGATCGCGGCGCTCATCGACCACGCGATCCTGAAGCCCGAGCTCACCCGCGCCGAGGTCGACGCCCAGCTCGACGAGGCGCGAGCGTCCGGCGTGTTCAGCGTCTGCGTCCGCCCCTCCGACATCGCCCACTCGGTCGCCCGGCTCGAGGGCTCCGGCGTCCTGGTCGGCACGGTCATCGGCTTCCCTCACGGCACCACCTCCACCGCGGCGAAGGTCGCGGAGTCGCGTCAGGCGCTCGCCGACGGCGCGTCCGAGCTCGACATGGTCGTCAACATCGGCCGCCTCCGGAGCGGCCTGCTCCAGGACGTCGAGGACGACGTCCGCGCCGTGGTCGAGGCCGCCGAGGGCCACGTCGTCAAGGTCATCCTCGAGACGAGCCTCCTTGACGACGAGCAGGTCGTCGAGGGCAGCCGGGCCGCCGAGCGCGCCGGCGCGGACTTCGTGAAGACCGCCACCGGCTTCGCGGGCGGAGGCGCGAACGAGCACGACCTCCGCCTCATGCGCGGCGCCGTCTCGGAGGCCGTCCAGGTGAAGGCGTCCGGCGGAGTCCGCGACCTCGACACGCTCCTCGCCTACCGCGGCCTCGGCGTCACCCGCTTCGGCACCAGCGGCTCCGCGACCATCCTCGGCGACCTCGCGGCGCGGCACTCGGGCGACTCCTCCGCGGCACGTGTCGACTCCGCCTCCTACTGACGGAGCGGCCGACGAGGGCCGCACCGCACCCGCCGACCGGATGACGCCCGTGCGCCTGCGCCCGGGCCGCGCCGGCCGGTGGGCGGAGCGGACCCGCCGCCCCCTCGACGAGATCGCCCGCGCCCTCAAGGAGCGGGTCTACGCGACCTTCACGGGCCTGGCCGTGGTGATGATCTACCTCGTCGGCGACCACCCCGACGCGGTCCACGCCCTCCAGAGCCTCGTGATCTCGATCATCGGGATCTCGGCCGCGGGCTTCGTCGCCGAGGTGATCGCGCACCAGGTCGTGCACGCGGCGACGCCCTCGCGAGCGGAGTCGGGCACGATGCTGCGGATCGCGGGCGGGGCGCTCGCCTCGGCGTCGCTCCCGGTCCTCGCGCTCGGCGCCGCGGCGCTGGGCTGGATCGACGCGACGGTCGCGCTGCGGATCGGCGCCGGCGTCTACGTCGCCACGCTCGCGGGGATCGCCCTCATCGCCGTCGTGCGCGCGGGTCTCTCCTGGAAGGAGAGCCTCGTCTCGCTGCTCGGGATCGTGGGCCTCGGCGTGCTGGTCGTCGGCGTGCTCGCGCTCGCGCACTGATCCGGAGGCGCCGCCGCGCGTAGGCTCGGACGGATGACGTCACGCACCAGGGTCGAGCTCGGCCGCCGGGAGGACCTCGGCGCCGACTGCGCGAACTGCTTCGGCCTGTGCTGCGTGGCCCTCGCCTTCGCCCGCTCCGCCGACTTCCCGTTCGACAAGCGCGCCGGGGACCCGTGCGTCAACCTCGACGGCGAGGACGCGTGCACGATCCACCGCCGGCTCCGACCGCAGGGCTTCGTCGGCTGCACCGTCTTCGACTGCTTCGGCGCCGGTCAGAAGGTCTCGCAGCAGACGTTCGGCGGCGTCTCCTGGCGGTCCGACCCGGCCGTGCGCGAGCGGATGTTCGCGGTGTTCCCGCTGATGCGCCGCCTGCACGAGCTGCTCTGGTACCTCGACTCCGCACTGGCGCTTCCCGGTGTCGGCGCGCCGCTCCTCGACGAGCTGCGCGAGCGGTTCGACGCCGTGCACGCGCACACCCTCGGCGAGCCGGAGCAGGTGGTCGCGGTCGACGTCGACGCGGAGTACGGAGCGTCCCGGCCGCTCCTGATCGCGGCGAGCGCGGCCGCTCGCGCAGGAGCGGCGCCGGCTGCCCGCCGGTCGAGGGGCCGTCGGCTCGCTCCGGGTGCCGATCTGGCGGGTGCATCGCTCCGGAACGCGGACCTGCGGGGGGCGGACCTGCGGGGCGCGATCCTCCTCGCCGCGGATCTGCGGGGTGCGGATCTGCAGCGGTGCGACCTGCTCGGGGTGGACCTTCGTGATGCTGACGTGTCCGGCGCGCGGCTCGCCGAGGCGGTCTACCTCACCCAGGCGCAGGTGAACAGCGCTCGAGGGGATGCGGCGACCACGCTGCCGTCGCACTTCGAGCGCCCGTCGCACTGGGGCGGCTAGGCCGCCGGGTCAGAGGCTGCGGGGGCCGCCCAGCGACTCGTCGCCGCCCTCGTCGTCGACGCCGAGGGCCTCGACGATCTCGCGGCCGAGGAGGTGCGCGCCGCTCCAGCCCTCGATGACGCACCGGGGGAACGCCTCGCGGTCCGGGGAGCCGAGCCATGCGGCCGCGGCCTCGCGGGCCCACGCCTCGGAGGCGTACACGCCGATGATCTCGGTGCGGTCGTCCCACGGCGTCGCGGTCGAGAGCACGAAGTGGTCACCGTTCACGATCGGATCTCCTCCGGCTCTCGGGGTTCAGCGACCCCGTGGGAGTGCGGGACCGGACCGGACGCTACCCGCGGGCGGGGGAGCGCGTCTCCGGGGTCGACACGAGCGCGGATGAAGGCTACGGGAACGTCGAGCGCGGCGCGATCACCCGATGGTCCCACGCAGGCGGGCGTTCAGCCCACCCAGAGCCGTCGCGATCTCGTTCTCGTCACTTCCGGGGAGGAGGGCGCCGCCCTGCTCGAGGCCGTGGCGCAGGGCCTCGACCTCCTCAGGGGGGAGGCCGCCGCTGTCGAGGAGGGCCTGGAGGGCGGCGAGGATGCCGACGAGGGCGACGGCGTCGTCCAGGTCGAGGGGGCGGACGCAGGACTTGTCCATGTCATCGCTCCTGTTCGGGTCAGGGGTGCAGCAGCGGGTACACGAACGGCGTGCGCTGGCGGCGGTAGGAGTAGGGCTGCGCGGCGAGCGGCTGGTCGGCCGCGTGCAGGTG